>CAZPCF010000062.1:0-8853 GCA_964585045.1 uncultured bacterium | reverse complement strand
GGCATTAAGTGACTGCCTGTCCCCTTTTTTAATTAAAAGGGTCAGAGCTTTTCGCTTTTCACGAGGACGTAGCTGTCGGGATCCTTGTGGACGCGGGCCAGCGAGAGTTTATAACGTTGCCGCTCGGTAGCGTCTTCTCCTTCCCGGACGCCGAAAGAAGTGTAGGGGTCGATCACCGCCAGGGAAAGCCACGTTTGATCTGTTCCGCTCTCATCCGGTCTTTCAAAATCCATAGCCAGAATTTTTAAGAGATCCTTGTCTTCCGCCGCATCCTTCATTTGATCCCATAAAGAGATCTCCTGGTTTTTCGGGATCTTGAACTCGCCTTTCAGAACACGCCCCACGCGGAAAACCACGGCCGTCCAAGCCGGAGGCATCTCCGAGGCGGGTTTCTCAAGGGCGCTGACCGTTCCTCCGGCCAAAATGCTTCTCGCCCGCATAGGGACGGCGATCAAGACAACATCAGCTTTCAGGGGCTTGCTTTGAGCGGGAGAAGCTTTCAGGGATGTTCCCTCGGCTCTTAAAGGAACCCCCGGGCAGACAAACGTCATAAGGAATAAAAAGAGAAAAACATTTTTCACTCCGTTAGATCTCCAAACGAATTTTTTTAAAAAATGCTCGTCCATCTTCCCTTCAAAGTCTCTCGCATTATCTTGAGTTAAGGATCCGACGGGGTTCATGGCTCAATTATAACAATTTCACATCCGATGTGCTGTAAAGCTAGTGTAAAACCTTACCGTTTTCCCATTTCTAGCGAAGCGTCGACAGAAGGGTCGAGGGTGGTTTGAGCGTCCGATGCAGAGGACGGACCCTCCGGAAGCTGATCGCTCAAGGCGATGCCGGCGTCCGCGTTCGCAGGTGAGACTGTCGTTATATCACTCGTCGATACAGGCGCGGCCGCAGGTTCCGGGGCTTTGGGCGGTTTTTTCTCTTTCTGCGCGGGCACCGGTATTTTTTTTGCCGTTGGTATTTTGCGGGGTTGGGCCAAATAAACGGGCACTGTTTTTATGGGAGGGACCGGTGTCGCCGTACTTTCCGCTGAGGTTTTTGAAGGTCTGTAACGGGGGTCTTTCTCATCCAAAAAGACCTCTTTGGTCCCGGGCGGGACTCTCAGGATGAATTCCATCGGATTGATCGCGTCCAGGGCCGAAACCCGGGTGAAAAAGATCGCGCTCCCTTTTTTTGTTTCAGGGGATGTGATCGTGATCTTTTTGGGGAAAATGACCGAATCGTAGGAGCCGACACGTCCCCGGAGTTCGCGAAAATCATAACGCTGGATCTCCGTGACCGGCCGTCCCTTAGGATCATAAAAAAGCTCACCGCGCACGTCACCCTCAGGCGTCAGGTAGAGTTTTCTCACGAGCGTTCCTTCGGCGGCATTGCGCCCGTAGACGTCCAGGCTTGTGATCGCGGAATTGGTCCGCTCGACCTTGGTGCGTCGGGAATCGACGGCCAGCGGCTTGAGCGCCCGGTAAAGATCGCGGGCCTTAAGATGACTTTCAATGTCCGGAGAATCCTCCAGATCAAAGATCGATCCGTGATAGACCGTGTTCTGAGCGGGGAGATAAAGATCAAAGCGGCGGTCGAGCGTGCGGAACGCGAACATCAGTTCCTGCCGGGTGTCCACGCAGGTGAGGAACATGCGTTCATCGAGGCGTTGGTACAAAAGTTCGCCCCCGCACATGGCGTTCGGATCCCCTTCTTTAGCGAAAAAAAGAAGAACGTCCGCGCGGATCGCGATCCAGCGGTAATGGCGGGATTCGATCTTTTGGAGAATGCCTTCCAGCTCAGCGTCCGGAGCCGTTTCCGCTCCGGAGACAGGGCCGAGGCCTAAAAGGGAGGCGAAGAGGACGGTCAAAAAAAAGGAACGCAATGCGCGGTCCCAATACTTTTCAATCGAAGTGAAGCGGAGATTGGGGCCGTCCAGGTCGCCTTTAATGGAAAAAAAATTAAGACCTGGGCGGCCCATTTAAGCCTGCGGGGTTTCGGCGAGGGCCTTTTTCGTGTGAAGGATGCGTTGGACGGCCGTCGCGTGCGTACCGACAAGCAGGACCAGCAGCACAAGCTTCAAGAGCGGTGAAACGAGAGTCCCTGCGATCAGGAGGAGGACCCTTTCCGATCTTCCAAATATGCCGACGCCGCAATCTTTTATGAAATTCTCGGACCGGGCCTTGGTGTAGCTGACCACGACAGAGCCGAGGACAATGCCGAGCGTGACGAAGAACCAGAAGACCTCGCCGTTCCGGACGAAATAAGTCGCCAGGCCCGCGAACACAAAAAAATCCGAATAACGGTCCACGACGGAGTCGAAAAAAGCCCCAAAGGAGCTTGTTTTTCCGGTCGTGCGCGCCAGAAGGCCGTCAAGAAGATCGCATGCCCCGGCGACAAAAAGCATGACCCCGCCGAGGAAAAGATATCCTTTTGCGTAAATGACGCCGGTCAAGAGACTCAACGCTGCTCCCGCGAGCGTCAGCTGGGTCGGGGAAATGCCTTGCGCCTTCAGGAAAGAAACGATGGCTTCGGCGATCGGCGCGACTTTCGGGTACAATGTTTCGCGTAATGACATGATTCACCTCGATAGAAATAAATTTTTCAGGGGACAGGCATTAAAAGACCGCCTGTTCCCTGAAAAGGTTACCGGGGGCAGGTGCCCTGGATGAATTTACGGACCAGTTCCTTGGCTTCGTAATCCACGATCTGTTTGGGCGGATGCTTCATGGTGTAAGCCGACATCGAAATAAGCGGCCCGCCGATCTTGCGGTCCCGCGCGATCTTACAGGCCCGGATCGCGTCGATCGAGCAACCCGCGCTATTGGGCGAGTCCTCGACGGAAAGGCGCATTTCGGCTGTGACAGGAAAACCGCCGAAACCGCGGCCTTCAATGCGCAGGTAGCAGATCTTATTATCATTTTGCCAGGGAACATAATCCGAAGGGCCGATGTGGATATTGTCCTCGTCCAGCGGCACATCAAGCTGGCTCTGGACCGACGAGGTCTTGGAGATCTTCTTCGATTCCAGGCGCGAGCGGTTAAGCATGTTGAGGAAGTCCGTGTTGCCGCCGGTATTCAGCTGGTACGTGCGGTCGATCTTGACGCCGCGATCCATAAAAAGCTTCGCAAGCGTGCGGTGCGTGACTGTCGCGCCGATCTGGGCCTTGATGTCGTCGCCGACGCAGGGGATACGCTTCGCTTCAAAGCGTTTTGCCCAGGCCGGGTTGGAGACGATAAAAACCGGCATGCAGTTAATGAGGCTTATGCCCGTTTTAAGGCACGCCTCGGCATAGAATTCGGTGGCCCTCTGAGAACCGACCGGGAGATAATTGATGAGAATTTCCGCGCCGCTTTCCTTGAGGACCTTTTCCACATTACAGGCTTTCTTATCGGAGGGGAGGAAGGTGCGGTCTTCCTTATAGCCGGACATGTGCTCGGAAAACCCGTCCAGGGTATTGCCCATTTCGACCCTGATCTTGCTTTTGGGAAGCGGCCCGATGGACCAGACGCAGTTGGGCTTTGCGGCAAGCGCCACATCCAGACGTTCGCCTACTTTACGCCTGTCGATGTCAAAGGCCGCCACGACCTCGATGTCCTGGGGGAGATAGCCGCCCATGTCATAGTTCATGAGGCCAAACCACTCAACGGGTTTATTTTTGACAGGCTTTTGGCTGGCTAGAGCGCGGTAGTGTTCGATGCCCTGCACAAGTGATGCCGCGCAGTTGCCGACGCCGACGATAGCGATCTTGATCTTCCCCATGGATTCCTCCCGTTTGATTTATATGAAGACGATGGGATTTTTAGTACCGTTATTTATCTATTTTAATGGGTTAACGGTACAGTGCTGCGAACCCGTAAAATCAATATGCAAGCAGTATTAGCCGATGGCGGAATATGATAGCAGTAAGCCCTCGAAAATCAAGCGAAACAAGGCGTTTCTAAGCATTATTGGCGGCAAAGGTTACGCCGCATACGTCCGATAATCCTCTCGATTGTCCTTTTCCAGGAGCTTTTTTCTGCTAAAATGCCTTTTATTTGCAGGATATAATCCCCCAAGTATTTTGAAAATAAAGGAGTTAAAGGATGGCTTCCTATGAGGACTTCCAGAAATTAGATATCAAAGTGGCTGAGATCGAAAGCGTGGCCCCGCATCCGAACGCGGACCGGCTTTATGTTCTGGGCATTAAGATAGGTGAGGTGCGCAAGCAGATCGTGGCCGGGATCCGGGCCCACTACACCGAAGAGCAGCTGAAGGGGAAGAAGATCGTCGTGATCGACAATCTGGATCCCGTCGTGATCCGCGGCGTGGAGTCCCAGGGGATGCTTCTTGCCGCCTCCGATGCCACGACCCTCACTCTCGTCTGTCCCGAGCGTCCGGTCGCGGACGGAGCGAAAGTGAAATAGATCTTGTACGGCGGAAGGTGTTATGCGTACGGCGAAAAAGATTTTGCGTAACGCCGTACTCCGTACGCCTTGCGCAGTGTATTATTGTAAAACCCGGCGCGCTGTGCTAATATCCCGCTCCTATGAACGACCTTCGCGGTTCCCGCACCTCAACCAAACAGCTCGATTTTCAGCCCTTCAGGGCCTGGCGCTATAACCCCGACCGTGTCAAAATTTCCGCGGTCCTGGCACCGCCCTATGACGTGATCTCTCCGGAGAAACAGCAGAAGCTTTATGAGAATTCGCCGTTCAATTGCATCCGTCTTATCCTGAATAAAAAAGACCCCGCGGATACGGACCAGAATAACGCCTACACGCGGGCCCGCGATACATTCCAAGAGTGGCAAAAGCAAGGCATTCTCACGCAGGAGCAAGAACCCTGCTTTTACGTGTACCGGCAGACCTTTAAAGATCCCGTGACCCACGCCACCAAGAACAGGTTCGCGCTGCTTGGCCGGGTCCGGCTCGAGCCGTTCGAAAAAGGCATTATCGTTCCTCATGAAAAGACGCTTCGCGGCCCCAAAGAGGACCGCATGCGGCTTCTCCGGACCGTGCAGACCAATTTCTCTCCCGTCTTCGGCCTTTACAAGGACAAAGGGTTCGAGGTCCGGAGCATTATTCAGGACCCCATGAATTCCCACCCCGCGTTCGAGGCTGAGGACGATGACAAGATCGTGCACACGCTTTGGGCGCTTGAGGACCCGGACATTCTCGCCAAGCTCCATAAAGTTCTGGAATCCAAGAAAGTTTATATCGCGGACGGACATCACCGTTACGAGACGGCGCTGGAATATGCCCGGCAGCAAAGAGAGGAACAGCGCTCCTCAGACCTTGTGCTCTTTCCTTTTGATTACATGTACATGGCGCTCGTGAGCTTTGATGACCCGGGGTTCATTGTCCTGCCCACGCACCGGATCGTGACCAAACTTGGTATGACCGGCGGCGAGGCCATCCGGCGGCTCGGAGAATATTTCAAGGTGGAAAAGGTCTCGCTTGCCAAGTTAAAGGAGATGACGGCTTCTTACGATCAGGAAGGAAAGATCTTCGGGCTGGTCCTGGAGGAAGGGTGTTTCCTTCTGACGATGATCGACAAGGAAAAAGCGAAAGAGCGGATGGTCCAGGTCAAGCCCGGCATTTGGTACGACCTGAACGTGAACGTGCTGGCGCATCTGATCTTTGCCGAACTGCTCGGGCTCACGGAAGATCGCTGGGAAGCGGTCCTGAAATTCGAACACACGGTCGACGGGGCCGTCGCGCCGCTCCAAAAGGGCGAAGCGCAGGCGGTTTTTCTCCTGCAGCCTCCCAAAGTCGAAATGCTCGAAAAGATGGGCGCCGTCAACGAGCGCATGCCCCAGAAATCCACCTATTTCTATCCCAAGCTCGCGACCGGGCTTGTTTTTTATTCGCATAAAGAATGATTTTTCGTGCAACGCTCAACGGGCAACGCACGACGTTAAGAACTCAAAAACAATGATCCCGTTGCGCGTTGCGCGTAGAACGTTGCGCGTGTTATGACACTTCAGATCGAAACCTTCCGTTCTTCCAAAACCCCCTGGGAAGTTTTTCAAGCGGTCCACGCAAGCTCCGAGGCCTGTTTTTTTCTGGATAGTCCCGATTCCCATCAATTTCCACCTTGCGGAAATCGGGGCCGCCCTGACAGCCATTCCGTAAAAGCAAATAAAAGTCAGGGTTTCCCCCGGCGTGTTCCGCCTGACCCGGTCTACTCCTATATAGGCATGGATCCGGCCCTTGAGGTCCGGTTGGAAAGGGACAGGCTTGTTCTTTCCGGTGAAGAAAGCGGAACGTTCCGGCCCGGGGAAACATTTACCCTGCTCAAGAGGTTGTTGAAACAAAAAGGGGACAAGCGCTTTTTCCCGCGCGAAGGGAGCCGGCCCACGCCGTTTTTTTCCGGAGGATTTGTCGGCTACTTCGGGTACGAAACCGCGGAGCTTTGCGACAAAATAAAATTCCGGGCGAAATCTGCGCCCGTCCTGCCGCGGCTTTACCTGGGGCTTTTCCGGAACGTGATCGCATATGACCATCAAAAGCGCATTTATCACATCGTGACAAATACCGCGCAACGCGCAACGCGCAACGCGCAACGAGAAAAACTCAAAGCGTATTTTGAGATGCCTGTTCAAAAAAAGCGGCATTTCAAGCTAGGGAAATTCACCGCGGAGATGACGGAGGGCCGGTTCAAAAGGATGGTCGAAAAAGCCAAGGAGTATATCGCGGCCGGGGATATTTATCAGGCGAACCTGTCCCAGCGTTTTTCTTTCGGGTACCGGGGGTCCTCGCTCGAACTGTACGGGAAGCTTCGAGCGATCAATCCGTCGCCCTTTTCCTGTTTTTTGAAAGCGGGAGATCTTGAGATCGTGAGCTCCTCCCCGGAGCGGCTGATCCGGAAGAAGGGCCGCTTTTGTGAGACCCGGCCGATCGCGGGAACTTGTCCGGCCCGCGGCGCCGCGAAGCGGCTTGGCGCGTGGCGCAAGAACCTTCTCCAAAATGAAAAAGAAAAGGCCGAGCATCTGATGCTCGTGGACCTTGAGCGGAACGACCTCGGCCGCGTCTGCGATTACCGTTCTGTGAAGGTCCGGGAATTCATGACGCTCGAAAAATATTCCCATGTGGTCCACATCGTTTCCCGGATCACCGGGAAGCTCAAAAAAGACAAGGACGCGCTGGACGTGATCAAGGCGATGTTCCCCGGCGGGACGATCACGGGCTGCCCTAAGATCCGCTGCATGCAGATCATTGATGAACTCGAACCCGTGCAGCGCGGTGTTTATACCGGTTCCCTGGGCTATATCGATCTTCGCGGGGACATGGATCTGAACATCGTGATCCGGACGATCCTTTTAAAAAAGGGGCGGGGGCATCTTCAGGTGGGTGCGGGGATCGTGTACGATTCGGATCCCGGGAAAGAATATGAAGAAACGCTTCACAAAGCTGAAGCGCTAATTAAAGCACTAAGAGAAGCTTCCATGCGACACCAATGCACCAGGTTGCAAAGTCCCCAAGCGGTGGACAAGGGATCTGGCGGGATGTGCTAATGACCCATGATGGACGATCGTTAAGAGAGATTCGGCAGTTCGACTTTATTGACGCGCTACGTGGCTGGGCGTTTTTGGCTGTGTTTGTAAATCACGTGAATGAAAAAACGCCGCATGCTGCCTGGGTGACGTTTTTAACAAGTGGGGGCGCCAGGGGGGTACAGCTTTTTTTTGTGGTGTCCGCATTCACGCTGTTTCTCTCTTTCTTTATCCGAAAAGAAAAAAGGCAAGAGCCCGTCGAAGATTTTTTTATC
The DNA here is from genome assembly GCA_964585045.1 of uncultured bacterium. Classification (GTDB taxonomy): domain Bacteria; phylum Omnitrophota; class Omnitrophia; order Omnitrophales; family Aquincolibacteriaceae; genus Aquincolibacterium. Next base: position 1,113 of record CAZPCF010000062.1, on the reverse strand, counting down.
CGGCGTTTTTTCAGGGTTGCGCCGATGTTTTGGATGGCAGCCCTTTTTTATCTGACGCTTGGCGGGTTTAATAAGTTATACGGGATCCCGCATGAGGTGAACCTGTGGCGCATCGTCTCCACATTCCTGTTTGTGAACGGCTGGCACCCGAACACGATCAATAATGTCGTCCCGGGGGGATGGACTGTCGCCGTGGAGATGAATTTTTATCTTTTGCTGCCGTTTTTTTTCAAACATATTTCGAGCCTGAAGAAAGCCTTAGTTCTTTCGTTCAGCCTGCTTGTTTTCCGGGTCCTCGCGAATGTTTTTTATGCGAAAGTCCTAATCCCGCCGGATTGTCCCCCCTTGATTTCCAATTTGTTCCTGTATTTTTGGCTTCCCAATCAATTGCCAGTTTTCTCTCTTGGCATCATTCTTTTCTATCTATTGCAAGACCGACTTAAGGGGACGTCTTCCTGTCCTAGCAAGGAAGTCCCAAGGAAAGATAGCTGTCTGGCTGCGGCGCTAGTCCTGCTTTTCCTTCTTTTTTTTCGGGCGAGCGATTTTTTTGGTACGGCAGGGGTTTTTTTCCCCGCTCATTTTGTTTGTGCGATAGGCTTTTTGTTCCTGGCTTGGGCGCTCGCGATCCGGCCGTTTCGATTTTTTGTGAACGGGCTCACGTGTTATACCGGCAAGGTCAGCTATAGTGCGTACCTCTGCCATTTTTTCGTTTTAGATGCGATTGCTAAACATGGGCCAGGTCTTTTGGCGAAATGTAACGTTCCCTTTTATCTCAGTCTCTATTATTTCGCGGTCTTTTTTATAGCGCTAGTCGCAACCCTTTTTATATCTACTTTCACCTATGCCTGGATCGAACAACCGTTTCAGAGCCTCGGAAAAAAGATCATTCGCAGGTATTTATGAAACAGAAGATCTATCAAAACGGCAAGGAAGTAAGCGGGGAGGTCCCTCTCGGGCTCATGCGAACGGAAGCCGCCGGCGTTTTTGAGAGTATGCGCGCTTATCGTGGAAAGGTTTTTCGCGAAGAGGACCATCTCGTCCGGCTTTTGGAATCTGCGAAGACCGTGGGTTATGGGCCCAATTCTCTATTAAAAAATTCAAAGGTTAATTGGA
>CAZPCF010000061.1:0-9244 GCA_964585045.1 uncultured bacterium | reverse complement strand
CTTTAATTTTATCATTCCAAAAATGAGTAATAATGTTTGAGACGACCTCGAAATCTTCCTCGTTATCAACAGTTATACGGAAACGGCTATCATCTGATTCGCTATCAAGACGCGTCCCCAAAATTTTATCCGAGTGATTGCGTGCAAAAAGCGTGACATGTTCCCGCTCGGAACGCAACTGAGCCTCTTGGTATGATTTTGTCAGCGCTGCGAATGAAATCACTTCGCAATCAAGGCCTTCCGCAAAACGGGGCGATAACTGCGCATAGTCAGCCCGATCTTTCACATAAAGATCGATCAACCTGTCGCAGATCTCAGGATCGATCAGCGGACAATCTCCCGTAATCCTTACGATGTGGTCCAATGAGTTCTCCTTTGCGGCAAAGTAATAGCGATCCAGCACATCCTCGAGAGAACCTCGATACACTAAGATCCCCTTGGCCGACGTCCATGCCGCGACCGGATCATCCGAGTGGTCGACAGACGTCGCGAGAACGATCTTCTCGATCCTGCGCGATAGGCGCAACCGCTCGACGAGATATTCGAGAAGAGGCTTCCCGGAGATCTCTTTCATGACTTTTCCGGGAAGACGGCTCGACAACATCCGGGCTTGTATAATGGCGCCGATCATGAGGCCACCTGCTTGGGCCACTGACTTGGATCGCCAACGCGTTCTTCGCAATCCATCAGCTCCTGTTCAATTCGTTCCAGGGCCGCTGACGAAAAATCTTGTGCGCAAGAAAACAAATTCCTGGCGATCTGCTCCCGGGTTTCAGCCCCGAAAATAATGCGCGCCTTGGGCCACCGGTGGATCACATATCCCAGGCACATATCTTCGATCGATAAATTCATTGCTTGCGCTAATGAACGTACCTTTTGGAGCGTTTTTGTTGCAAAACCCATCGATCCAGGAACATTCTCAGGTAACATGAAAAATAGCCCCTGCAAATAAATGCTCCGGATATAAACGATCTTTTGCAGGGATTCGGCTAAAGCGAAAACACCGGCATCTTCAAAGCGCCGGTCACAAATATTGGCGGGGACCTGGATGAATTGAATTTCATTCATCTTGAGCGCCTCAAGCGCTTTTGAAGGAGTGTAAAGCGAGGCGCCAATCGACCCCACAACTTCTGAAAGGCGTTTTTCCGTCAACCACTCATGAAAAGTTTTGGTCCAGTGATCAAGCTGACCTTCATGATGCAGCATGAACCCCTTCAGTTTTTTGATCCGGAGCTGCTTCAGCGATCTCTGTAATGCCGCATCTAGAGCTCCCCTGTTTGACAGATCGAGCCGAGGGTCCATTTTTGTTAAAACGCGCACATCGTTCTCTATCCCTAACCCAACAAATGCATTTCCGAGAACTTCTTCACTCGCGCCATAAGCTTGGGCGGTATCAAATTCCCGGATTCCTCCAGTCCAGGCCTCCCGGACCATCTCTGAAGCATCTAAAGACGAGGGTTGACCGCTCAGATTATGAATGCCATAAGGCATTCCCAGTTGCGCCGTCCCAAGGACCAAACGCGCGGCCCGGCTCTCATTCATGGACGATCTCCATAAGATAAGAATCGCAATACTTTCCATCGGTCCAGTAATGCCTACGATAGCATCCGACTTTCCGGAACCCGGCTTTCAAAAAAGCCCGGTAAGAACCTTGATTCGTGGCGATCATCCCGGCAATGAGCTTGTGAAGTTTGAGTGTTCGAAAAGCGTGCCGAATAACAAGTTTGAGTGCTTCTGTGGCATAACCTTTCCCCCAAAGCGCTTTATCACCGATGATGATCCCGACATCCGCAAGGTGATGCTTGGGATGAATACTTCCGATCTTCACATTCCCGATGTGTTTTTCGCCCTGCTTCAGGAATATCCCCAAAAGCTGGTCGGACGAACTGTCATTCATCGTCGAAACAAATATTTTTAAATTTTTGAGATCGTAATTCCTCTCGGGATTCGCTAAATACTGTAAAATTTCGGGATCTTTCATCCATGCCTGATACGCACCGGAAAGATTGTCCGGATCCAAGGGCGCCAAAAAAATCCGCTCCCCAGAGATGGGTCGATCGGGCTTCATTTTAGGCAAGCCTCTTGAAGCCCGAATGGCAAACGGGCCCTTGGAGTTTTTTTTCAAGAATGCCTTGAGATTTCCATCGAGAGATCCGGCCAAAGGTCCGATATGCGTCCTTAAAATATTTTTTGAGGATCTGTTCGCTATGAAAAAGAGACATGTAAACAAGGTTGGACGCCAGATATCCTTTTTTTAGCATTTCTTGAGTGAACAAGGTCTTGATCAAAAGCGGCTGTTCTTCCCGGATGAGCATGGTCGGAACCGGATCCAATCCGCCCATTTCAATTTTAAGATCCAACTCACTAAAAATCTTACCGAGTTCAGCTTTCACGGTTTTCCCCTTTTGGCAGATAGCGCTGGGGACCTTGAGGGACTCATATTGGCGGATCACTTCAAGTGCTGCGGCAAAACCGACGCGTTCCGTCCAATAAGTACTGCTGATAAAAGAACCTTGAGCGGCATCCATGACATTTTTCCGCCCCACCACGGCCGCGATCGGGTGCCCGTTCCCCATCGCTTTTCCGAGAACAACGATATCCGGATGAATGTCATAAAGCATGTGCATGCCTCCCGTCCGGAGCCGGAAACCCGAGGTCACTTCGTCAAAGATCAGGACGATGCCGAGTCGCTGAGTTAATTTCCGGATCTCACGAAGGAAAGAAAGGTCGATATCCTGACTTCTCTGAACCTCCATCATGACCGCGCCCACTTCGCCGTGATGTTCTTCAAGCAGCTGTTTGAATTTCTCAAGATTTCCATAAGGGAATGAAAACGAAGTGCCCTTGAGCGCCCTTGGAATGCCGCGAGGTTCCAATCCGGGAAGAAGTTGCCCGTCCAGGTTTTGGGAGTCCGCCAGATTTGCAGACAGATACCAATCGCCCCAGCCGTGATAACCGCAAAATAAAACCTTATCTTTATTGGCCACAGCGCGGGCAATGCGAATCGCGATAGCGCAGGCCTCGCCCCCGGTTCGGGCAAACCTGACCATTTGCGACCAAGGATGCAGCTCGATCAACTTCTCAGCCAGAAGGACTTCTTCATAGCAATTTAACGTCGACATGCTTCCGGCATCGATGGCCTTCTTAACGGCACGCTTGACGCCGGGATTGGCATACCCCAGAACGCACGTGCCGATCCCCATAATGCTCAGATCATAATAATGGCGGTTATCCAGCCCCCAGATCTCGACGCCTTTGGCCTTTTTATAATACGACGGCCACTGATCAGGTAAAAACATTTCGGAGCGCTTTGATAAAAGTTGATTGCCGCCCGGGATGATCGTTTTCGCTTTTCGCCACAGCAGCACGCCCCGGCTTTTGTTTTTATTTTTTTTTGCCATGGAGAAAGCCCTTTTGGATAAGCCTGGAAAAGGTGCGTATCACTTTTTTTACATCAAAGTCCGTCATTTTGGGATAAAGAGGAAGGGACAAGGCGGAAGCGTAATAGCCCTCCGCTTCAAGGCAAGGTTTCGCCACGACATGCTTCCGGTAATAGGGCTGCGTATAGATCGGGATATAATGAACTTGCGTTCCAATTCCACCTTCTAGCAATGCCTTCATTAATGACGCGCGGGTAATTTTGAGCTTCGCGAAATCGATCCGTATGGGATATAAGTGATAAGAACTTGTGTAGCCGGATGGTTCGAAAGGAGTTTTAATATGAGGAAGGCGCTTAAAGGCATCGGAATACCGGGCCGCGATCTCACGACGGCGCTTTACGAAGAAATCCAACTTGCGTAATTGAGAAATGCCAAGAGCAGCCTGGAGATCGGTAAGGCGATAATTGAACCCAAGGTCTTTCATCGCGTAATACCAAGGTCCTATCCGTTTTGAAAGAGCTGAAGACCGGTACATGCCATGGCTTCGCAGGCTCAATAACTTCTTATAATATTTCATTGAATTCGTTGTGATGGCTCCCCCTTCGCCAGTCGTGATGTGTTTCACCGGATGGAAACTGAATACGGCCATATCCGAATGGACACAAGAACCGACAGGCAACATGGAGCGACCCTTTGAATAAAAAGCCCCGAGAGCATGGCAAGCATCTTCGACGACAAAAAGACGATGCTTTTTAGCAATGCGATGAATAGCTATCATATTGCAGGGCATTCCGCCGAAGTGAACCGGATAAATAGCTTTTACGTCCCGAGTGAGATGTTTTTCGATCTCCTCGGGTTCAATATTAATCGTTTGCGGGTTCACGTCGCAAAAAACAGGACGAGCGCCTACATAAAGAATCGAATTTGACGTGGCTAAAAAAGAAATGGGGGTTGTAAGAACTTTGTCTTTCGGACCTAGACCAAGCGCTACGGTTGCCAAGTGAAGCGCTGCTGTTCCGCTTGAAACAGCCACCGCATAACGCGCACCGCAGCGTTGCGCCAGCTTCCGTTCAAAAAGCTCTATCTGCGGACCTTGGGTGATTTTTTCCGCCCGCAGCGCACGAACAACTGCCCGGATATCATATTGATCAAGATACTGTTTGCCATAGGGTATCATGAACTAAAATTGCCCTATTTTTGATCGGTTTTTTTCAATCCACTCCCGCAGTTCTTCGATGCGCATCCATTCTTTATTGTTATTGGAGGTATAGCTGAAACCGTCCGGAACCCGCTTACCATCCTTGATCCGAAGAGGATCAGTGCTCCATTCATGGATCGCTGGCAAGATCTTGTAATATTCCGGATATTCATAAGTATAGTAGGAATCTTCCGGGCCGATCATCTGCTCATGCAGTTTTTCCCCCGGACGTATTCCAACAATTTGTTGTTTCGCTTGGGGCGCTATGGCCGTTGCCACATCACAGATTTTCATAGAAGGAATTTTTTTCACGTAAATTTCCCCTCCAATCGTGTTGGATAAAGCATGCCAAACCAGGCTTACTCCCTGCTCTAAAGTGATCATAAAGCGGGTCATGCGGTTGTCGGTGATCGGAAGAGTCCCGCTGTCTCGAGCCGATAAGAAAAAAGGTATCACCGAGCCCCGCGAACCCATGACATTGCCGTAGCGGACGACTCCAAAGCGGGTATTATGAGATCCCGCATAGGCATTCCCGGCAACGAAAAGTTTGTCGGAACAAAGTTTTGTCGCGCCATACAAGTTGACAGGGCTTGATGCCTTATCCGTGCTCAGCGCAATGACGCGTTTCACGCCTTTATCAATACAGGCATCGATCAAATTCATCGCGCCATCAACATTCGTTTTGATACATTCAAAGGGATTGTATTCCGCGCTGGGAACAATTTTTGTAGCCGCCGCATGGACCACATAGTCAACACCGTCAAGAGCTCGGTAAAGTCGCGCCCTATCCCGAACATCACCAATAAAAAAACGGATGCGCTCTTCCCCGACAAACTTTTTCGCCATTTCCCACTGCTTCATTTCATCCCGGGAATAGACAATGATCTTTTTAGGGTTGTATTTGGCTAACGTCATGGAAATAAACGTATTCCCAAAAGAACCCGTCCCTCCCGTGACCAAAATAACCGTGCCATCCAATAATTTTTCCATAAGGGTTCCCTCTATGAAGTGGATTTACTCGACAACATCCTTGTGCGCCCATTGCCGGGCTCTGTTGTAGGCTTGGCCTACCTTGTCTTCAATTTTTGGAGAAATCACTCGGAGGATTTCCTTGCCGAAGATCCTATACTGTTTGCCCACTTTCGCGGCACGGATAAGCCCGCTCTTGATCATACGTATCATGGTGCTCTGACTGACTTTCAGATAGGCTTGGGTTTCTTTCGGTGTGTAAATTACGTCTTCGTGAATTTTCATTTTCCCTCATTTCAAATCGAACAGAATATAGCACAATATAGCTTTTAAGTCATTAGATGTCAATAGAGTCATTAAAAAACAGATTTCACGCATTAAGATTCGTGTATTCTATTGGCAAAGCAGGGCAAAATCGAAGCATGGGCACCCCCTATTGCAAAGCGGGCGCAAGAGACGAGAGTTAATAGTTTTTTTTCTCATTCCACCAGCGTCGCTGGGAATCTTTTTTAAGGCCTGATTTGATGAGGATCTTTTTCTTTAGAAAATCACAAAAACCCCTCAACCCTTTCAACTTTAATACGATCAGAAGATTGCTGATTTTTGACCATCCCGTCCTTTCGGAAAAAATTCGACAAACAGCCAGCCAAGGATGCTTTTGCTTGAAATCCTTGAAAACTTCCCCTTCTGCGGCTCGTTTAGCGCGAACGAGCTCTTCATCGCTCATAAAGTCGGAGCAATTGATGCAGAAATCGACAGCGTCTCCGCTTATGGATAATTTCTCAAAGAATTCGATCTCGTCCTTGATTTTTCCGGCTGTCCTAACATGGTTATACAATTCCGTTCCAGGATAAGGTGTTGCAAAGAAAAACTGGTTGGTTTGATCGCGATACTGATTTATCCGTTTATAAAGCTCTACGGTCTTTCCGATGGTTTCAGTTGTCTCCGAGGGAAGTCCTATGATAAAAGTACCTCCGGGTGTAATTCCCACCTCCCGAAGAGCACGAACGGCTTCGATGACCTGTTCCGGCGTTTGATTTTTTTTAATAGCCTTAAGAACATCCGGACTCCCGGATTCGATGCCAAGCCCCATAAAATCGCACCCCGCTTCTTTGCAAATTTTAAGAAAATCCCTGTCGATCATGTTGCAGCGTCCCGATGCTGTCCATTTTAAATTCAGCTTTTCGCGAACAATGGCTTCACAAAACTCAATAACCCTTGGCTTTCTAACGATAAAAAGATCATCCGAAATAGTCAGATAGCCAATGTTATACCGCTCCTTGAGCTCTTTAATTTCCGCGATAATATTCTCAACGCTTCGAAAGCGCACGGTCTTCTCTGTGTAGCAAAAAGTACATTGAAAAGGACATCCGCGGGCCGTAAAAATATTTCCTGAACGCTTGGCCTTAAAGATGCCGTTGTGCGAAGGAAAAGAACAGTAGGTATCCTTGGCATTAAAAAGATCCCAGGCCGGAAAAGAAATTCGATCCGGATCCGTGATATAGGCACGCGGTTTTGTGATAACCAATTTGCGGCCGCTACGATAAACGATTCCGTTGACGGTATCCAAGGACCGCTTATTTTCGAAAGCATCAATAAGATCGAGGATCGTGTCTTCACCTTCTCCGATAATTCCGACATCCGCGGGTGCCACCGACAGGAAACTTTTTGGGGTTGAACTGATGATCCCCCCTCCCACAATGATCTTTACGTCCGGCCGCAATTGCTTGACCGCACAGGCTGAGAAAACCAAAAAATTCCAAGCAGTGATCATGCCTCCCATGCATAAAAAATCGTATCGACGTTCGCGAAGTTCTCGAACATAATCCCATTCCGAAAGACCGAGCACATCCATATCGATTACCTCGACATGAAAGTTTGCCTTTTGCAGAGCGGCGGCAACATACATTGGCCCAAAAGGGAAACTGCCTTGAGAAAACCTGTAAGGAGGCGAGATGAGCAAGACCCGTCGTTGACTCGGCGATGAAGGACTAAGGGGCATTTTTCTTCCCCTCATGGCTTGAAAAGGATTCCTCAGGGCTTTCGACAAAAACCCTTACCGTTCGGTATAGACTCTGGACATTACCTACTCGTGTCATGATTTTGCTGAGTGCATTGATCGTGGTGCCATAACGCTTAAACAAATCCCGCCGATCACCAAGTTGTTGCTCTGTGTACTCAAAGGCGTAGGATATTACTCCGGGCATAAGATAATTCGCGAGAGGTCGTTCGTCTTCGGACTTACACCAGCTTAGGATATCATACGAACTCTTCATCATGATAGGTGAGGAATCCGCCTCGCTGTCAAGGCAACCGCCAAGTCTCTTTTTTTCAAATTCGATCAGCATATCGATTTCCCGAAATAAGCTCGCACGTTTTTTTTGCGTCTTATATTTTTGAGTCACGATCTGCTTGAGCATGTCCCCGATGTGTTCGGCCCAGGAGCTGGAACTGAAAGCGATGCTCAGGCTTTTATACTTGTAAATCAAGTTTCCGCCCACATCTCCCCGGAGGAGTCTGTTATAATTTTCGTCCTTTTGGTAGAACTGAATCAACGCATCTTCGGAATCCCAGAGTTCTGAGACAGTCTCATCCATAAAGCCTTTTACGATTTCCTTGATTTGATTGGGTGCCTGCGGAAGACGGGCGTATAGATCAAGGACCAAATCATCATGCTTGATCCCCAACTCCCTAGCATACCGAAAAAGCATTTTGAAGGGACTGTCGTTGTATAAAATCTCCACAAAGAGGCTGAGCCCTCTCCCCCACAAATAATCCTCAAACGGCATATCTTTTGTTGCAATGCCTACTTCCTCATAATCAAAAACGCGCGTCCCCGCGTATTCGCCAAAATTGAGCGGTACGATCCGGAATTTACCTTCGATGGCATGTTGACGGCGATACTCGGGATCTTGAAATAAAGTTCCGTGCAATAGCATCAGTGAATAAATACACATACTCGAAATGCCGGTGTCCATCAGTTGGCGAAGGCCGCGCACAAAGGTTTCTTTGGTTTCACCCGGCAAGCCCAAAATCACTTCGCCGCGAGTAATCCGGCCACTGTCCCGAAGATACTTTGTAACGGCTGCAAAGTGATTCAGTTTAATATTGTCACGTTGAATATTTTTCAACACCTGGGGATCCATTGACTGAACAGCCATCGTTACCGGGAAAGTATCTCCCATGATCTCAGTAATGCTGATGACCCGCTCCTTATTGTTCTTACCCGTTGTGGCCATGATCTGCCGCGGCCATCCGTATTTCTTCTGGACACGATAGAGTGCCTCAGCGATTTCTTTGTCACGCGCGTACATACCGAAGTTGGTGTCTGCCATATGCAAGTTCACAATTCCATGAGCTGCGGCCCGCGGAGCGATATATTCGATCTCGGCAACAACTCGCTCGGTCGAAAACATACAGATCTCGTTGAAGTATTTACTCCCCGTGTGGCAAAACGTACATTTAAAAGGACATCCGCGTGTTGTTTCAATGAATGGCGTCAGGATTCCATCAAAGAAAAAATCGAGCATGCCGCTGAGATAAGGAGAAGGGATATCATCCAAATTCTTTATTCTGGCCGGCATCTCGCCTTTTATTAAAACAGGCTTTGACGACAAACGTGTTAATGGAGCAATGTAGACGCAGCCGCAAATTGGTTTGTCGAAAAGCTTTTCCCCTCCTTCACGATCAGCAAGGA
>CAZPCF010000060.1:0-9270 GCA_964585045.1 uncultured bacterium | reverse complement strand
ACGGTTTTGTCGGCGTGCTGGCCCATCACGCGCCGTACTTGGTGTCCTCCAGGGGCGGGAAAATGGTGGTCAAAGAAAGCGTCGGACTCGAGAAGGATTTTCAGGTCGGTCCCGGATTTTTTGAAGTTAACCACGACCGGGCTGTATTTTTGACGCAAACCTGCAGAGCTGGAAATTAGCACCGTTTCATATTTGATCTTACGGGTAAACGGTACAGCTCTGCATTCCCATTGATTTGATGGGTTTGCAGTACTAGAAAAATAATCCCATCATCAGAAGAGCCAATCCCACGGCCGCGGAACTTAAGACCACCACGCGGAACGCAAGCGGCTCCGCCACAAGCGCCATCAGGATCTCCCGGGACTTCTTATAATAGAAGACAAGCGGCACAGCCTTCGCCAATCCAAGGCTCATCACCAACGTTACCACAAAGTTCTCCATGCTCACGGCCTTCACAAATTCCACCCAAGTCCACAAAACAAGCGCCAGCACAAGCGCCCCAACGACCGGCATCCAACGAGGTCGGACTTCCGGATAGATCTTCACAATGAGCCGCTTCAGGCCTTCCGCGGAGAAAACCGCCCACGCTCCTCCGAAAACCATCCACGCACCTAGCACGATGCTCAAAATTTTAAAGTAGGTCATTGATCCATCTCCCCTTCATCCATCAATGATTGTTTTCTCATTACTTGCAAATATTTTTAGGAGCTCATCTTCGTCAGATCCGCCTCCGGGCCTGTCAATTTCCCGAATTCTTTCATCAGAATGTTCTCTTCGCGAGAAATGCGGCTTTTAATTATGGTTGAGATCCTGCCGAACTCCGCGAGGATATCCTTATCCATCGGATCGTTTTCTTCTTTCCGAAAGAACACCGCTGCCTCCGCGGTGATCTTATCCATGTCTGTAGCAAAAAGGAACAGTTGCCGTCTAAGACCGGGATCGGTTTCCGCTGCCTTTCTCAGGACAGGATAAAAATTCTGGTCTTCACTTTTAAGATGGGCCTCGAGAACTCTTTTGAGCTCCTGCAACTTCATCTGCCCTGCCTTGCTAAAAATATCCAGTTGGATGACCCGCAGAAGGGTCTCAAGGATCTGCGCGTGTTCCTTGTGCCACGTTTTTATGTAGTCGTTCATGGTCGTCCCTTATTCAAAGGAGGATAGCCCCCCGGTGTGACTGTCAGCGAAAAAACCTGCGGGGCCCCTCACTTTTGCATGTTGGCATGGCGGATCAAAACGATAGTTTGTATTTAGCTTGAGCTGCATTCTCATCGTCGACCGACCTTCCCCAGGCCGCGGCGTCTTGCGTGTCGTGAATTCCCCTGCTTGCCTCCACACCTACTGTGGAATTTTCAGATACCTTGTAATTAACGCCGATTTTAAAATTCGAGGCGCGCACATCGCCCTGGCCTGTTGAATCTTCAAAACCAAGGTTATAACCTAGCTTTTTTTGATCTGCTTTTACCGCGTCCGGGATTTCCGGGGGCCCCGGTTCAAAGGTCACTTCGTTTAATTCAAAAACCAATTCTTCAGCTGTTGCTTTTCCTTGAGGAGATTCGAGGGCCTCTTCGCCCGGAAGTTGATCTTCTTTTTCCGCGCCCGGGATCTCCGGATGTTCCAGTTTAAGGGTCACTTCGTTCAATTTAAAAACCAATTTTTCAGTTGCCGCTTTCCCTTGAGACCCGGGGGCCTTCTCATCCGGAAAAAATATAAAAATTGCCGCCGCCACAAAAAAAAGACCTAGTAAGATCATTGTGAGCATGCGCACGCCGGAAGTCCCCGGCGAAGACCGACTCCATCGATCGTTCATAAGGCCATTAACCCCGCCTCGTGTGAAGACAGAAACATCGATCGGGAGGGGTCGTCAAAGATCCCACGAGCCTATTTTCCCTCGAGGGTCGCTTGGGCCGCGGCTTGTGCTGCGAATCCCAAAATGAGCAGCGTCCAACCGCTGAAAAGCAGTTTGACTCCGACGAGAATGCCTACAGCCCAGACATCGGAGAGCGGGTACTGGCTCCAGATCATGGCGCCAAGCAATACTGAGATCATGCCGCCGAAGAACGCCCACCCCCAGCCTGGGGCCGGACGGATATAGAAGGACATCAGAATCTCGAAAATTCCGGAAATGACCAGGTAGGCCGCCAAGAAGAGCGTCAGGGATGCCAAGGCAACGCCCGGATGACCGGCCATATAACCGCCGATGATCACGGTGAGGATCCCCAGAACCATGGGGAACAATCCCTTCCCGGTCTTCACGGCGAACACCAATTGCCCCACGCCCCCCATGACCAGCATGACACCCACCATCATCGCGATAGAAAGACCCGCAACGAACGGTGAACCTATGGCCAGGAATCCCAACAGCATCAAAAGGACGCCCATAGCCACGGTGAGCCCCGCGTTCTTTTTGATCCCCTCCAGGAACGGCTTTTCAATGTTCTGAATTTCATCTGCCATGATATTCCCTCCTTTGGCCTGGTGAATGAATTGACTCGGGAATTTCCGGGGCACATGACTTAACTCCCTCCCCCGACGCGTAGAGCCAGCCTTTTTTCTAATAACAGGTTGCTAAGGTACCGCTGTTTTCCGTTTTTGTCTGCATAAAACACATTTCCAAGATAACGGCCTTATTTTTTTTCCGGGTCCGGGTAGATTTCAAAAGGATGAAGGATGCCGGGTGACGGAGAACGTAAAACCAGGTCCCATCCGCTATCCGTTATCCGTTTTTCGTTTCTTGCGTCCCTCAATAATGAGCGCCACTCCCGCCAGGAAGAACGATAGGAATCCCAGAAAAGCGAAAACCATGTTGGAGAGGGTCCCCGCCCAGAACGCGCAGAGGATCAGAAGGACCCCCGGCAGGAAATATTTCCAAAGATAATTTTTCATAACGGGCTCATTCTCGCAGAATCGATCAGCAACCGCAAGTATTCGAGCGCAACGCTCGCCGGGCAACGCACAACGTAAAAACCCAAAACAAATTCGTTGCGTGTTGCGCGAAAAGGAGGCCTGTCCCCTTTTCAGCCGCCTTGATTTTAAATACATTCCAAGGTACCATCCTCGTCTGAGATTTTTTTATAATGGCGGCGAAAATACCTTAAAGGGGGACGAGAAGAAAAATGACCGAGGTTTTGTTGGACGCGCTGAAGGACACGCTCGCGATGCTGCCCTGGCTTTTGGGGATCTATATCGCCCTCGAGTTCCTCGAGAACAGGTCGGAATCTTTCCTCGGGGAGAAGATCAGTCACAAGATGGGCATAGCGCCTCTTTTGGGTGCGCTTTTTGGCTGCATGCCCCAATGCGGTTTCTCGGTCATCGCCGCCACGCTTTATACCCGAAGATGCATTTCCCGCGGGACACTCCTTGCCGTATTTCTTTCAACCTCGGATGAGGCGATCCCGGTCATCCTTGCCCAGCCCAACAAAGCAACGATCGTTCTTTGGCTTCTTCTCATAAAAGTGATCCTCGCAACCGTGGCCGGATATTCGATCGATCTTATCTTCAAAAAAGACGCCTCCAAAGAACCGCATGCCCAACATGCCCCCGTGATCCCTGAAGGGGGGCACCGGTCCTGCGGCTGTCATACACACGGGCGAGAGATCCCAAAGTGGAAAACGTTTTTTCTTTTTCCGCTAAAACACACGTTAAAAGTCCTGTTTTTTATCTTCGCAGTTTCGCTTGTGATCGGTTTCATCGTTTCGAAGGCAGGAGAGGCGGGTCTCGAGCGCTTCTTTTTCGCAGGGACTTTTTTCCAACCCCTGTTCGCCGTTCTGGTGGGGCTTATTCCCAATTGCGCGGCTTCGGTTGCGGTCACTGAGATCTATCTCAAAGGCGGCATTACTTTTGGTTCGGCCATCGCCGGCCTTTCGGCGGGTGGCGGTCTTGGCATGCTCGTTCTCCTTAAAGAGAACAAAGACCGCAAAGAAACCGCGCTCATCATCGGCCTCCTCGTCCTCATAAGTCTCATGGCCGGGATTCTGCTAAATCTGTTCCCTTAACGTACTCCGTACACCTTACGCCTTATGGTATAATTCCTCTCATCGCTTACCGGCCAAGGAGACCTTTATGGATTGGAAAATATTTTTAGCAACCTTAAGCGCGATCTTCTTCGCGGAACTTGCGGACAAAACCCAGCTTGTGGGGATCACCATGGCCGCCAAGACCGGGAAGCCTCTCTCTGTATTTCTGGGTTCGATCGCGGGCTATGCGCTTGTAACGCTGCTCTCTGTCGTGATCGGAACTCTTTTGGCAAAATACGTCAAGCCGGAACTTATACGCTATACCGGCGCGACAGCGTTCGTCGCTATCGGAATGTTGATGTTCTTCAATAAACTTTAAAACCGCACGACGCGCAAAGCGCAAGGCGCAACAGAAATTTTTCTCGCTGTGCGTTGCCCGTTGAGCGTTGAGCAAAAAAGGAGGAGCAATTTATGGCCAAGAAAGCGAAAAAAGCAGCGAAAAAGAAAACTAAAAAAGCAGCAAAGAAATCTGGTTGCTGCTGCTGTTAAGAAAAAGAGTCCGGGTTTCTTTTCGCACAACGCACCGCGTTTAACGCGCAACGAATTTGTTTTGGATCCCGACAGTGTGCGTTGCCCGTTGAGCGTTGCGCGAAAAGAGTGCCTGGCCCCCTTTATTTTGGCTCACTTTCTTTTATGACGAACTCCCCCTTCACACAATGCCCAGTCCTCTTTGAGGACGCGGACTTGCTTGTGGTCGAAAAACCTGAAGGGGTTCTTTCCCATCCAAATCCCGGGGCCAAAACTTCTTCCGGAAGACAGGCTTTCGAAGGCCCCTACGATCTGGCTGATCGCCGATTCCAAACACCTCAAGGCCCGATATGGCTTGTCCACCGGCTGGACCAGGACACCTCCGGCGTTCTTCTCGCTGCAAAGAACAAGAAAAGCGTCGCGGCTTGCCGGAACGCTTTCGAGAAAAGGACCGTAAAGAAAAACTACCTCGCCCTCGTTTCAAGACGCCCCATGCCGCCCCAAGGAATATGGCGCGACATGCTTATGGAGAAGCGATCTGCCGGCGGGATCCGTTCCGCCATCAATTATTCGGGAAAACCCAATGCCTTTTTGAATTACAAAATGAAGGAATCTTTCCCGAGGTTCAATTTGTCCCTCTTGGAGATCGAACTTTTGACTGGAAAAACGCACCAGATCCGCGTGCAATCAGCCTATCGCGGTCACCCCGTGGCCGGCGACCGGATCTACGGGAACTTCACTCTCAACAAAGAATTGAAGGCGGCCCTCGGTCTTCACCGGATGTTCCTTCACGCGTGGAGGCTGGTCCTCCCGCATCCCACGAGCGGCAAACTGCTCACGGTCGAATCCCCATTGCCAGAAGATCTGGAACAATGTCTCATCTTAGCCGGCAACGCTCAACGCTCAACGCGCAACGGAAAACGAGTGCGTTGAGCGTAGAACGTTGCGCTTTACGCCCTTTTTTATGAAGGTCCTCCTTTTACAACCTCCGGTCCAGGATTTCTACAACACGGACATCCGCCTGCAACCGATCGGTTTGGCATATCTCAAAGCCGCCTCCCAAAAACACCTTCCCGGGATCCGTGTCATCCTCAAAGACTATCATCACGGCTGGGGCCGGAGAACGATCCCGCTCCCACGGGAGCTTGCTTATTTGAAGGATTATTATTCCAAAGACGACAAAAGCCCCTTTTCGACATTTCATCATTATTATCATTTCGGCGCGGACTTTGAGACGGTCGCTCATGAAGTCGCAAAAGAAAAACCAGATCTCGTAGGCATCGCCGCTCTTTTTGCGCCCTATCACCGGGAAGTCCTACGCTGCGCGGAAGCGATCAAAAAGCGTTTCCCTGTTCCGATCCTCGTCGGAGGCGCTCAGGTCTCCGCGATGCCGGAAACCATGCTCGCGCATCCGGCGATCGACTTCGTGATCCAGGGCGAAGGTGAAAGGCCGTTTGTGGAACTTTTAAAAGTTTTGGAAACCGGTAAGAGCTTCGAGTTTGTGTCTAATCTCGGCTATAAGAAAAACGGGCGGATGGTCTTTAATCCCCGGAAAGAGAACTTCCCGATCGAGACGCTCCCTTTCCCGGATCTTTCCGACCTTCCTCAAGATCATTATCGCTTCGAGAAGAGGCCGCTCTGCTTCATCATCACTTCGCGCGGCTGTCCCTACCGCTGCGCCTTCTGCTCGGTCCATAAGACGTTCGGCCACAAATGCCGCAGACGTTCCGCAGAAAGCATCCTGACTGAGATCAAGCAGCGTTACCGCGAAGGCTATCGCGTCTTTGACTTTGAGGACGATAACCTTACGTTCGACCGGAAAGAAATGACGGGGCTTTGCGAGGAACTGATCCGGACATTCCCTAAAAAAGATATCCAGCTCCTTGCCATGAACGGGGTTTGCTACTGGACGTTGGATGGCGGCATCCTCAAGCTCATGCGACGCGCGGGATTTACGCATTTAAATCTTTCACTTGTGAGTACGAATACGGCCTTGCTTAAGACTGTCCATCGGCCCAACCCGCTCAAAAAATACCGTGAAGTTATAAAGAGAGCGACGGCGCTTGGATTTAAGATCGTTACCTATCAGATCCTGGGGCTTCCGGAAGACACTCTTCCCTCTATGATCAAAACGCTTCTCTTTAACGCCAAGCTCCCGGTCCTCCTGGGCGCTTCTCCTTTCTATCTTATCCCTCATTCCCCCATCGCCCGGCATTTTGGCGACCCTGCCGAAACGGATGTCTTCAAGGCCCGCCTCACGGCGATGGCGATCGAGACCAAGGATTTCAAGCGTGAGGACCTTTATACGCTTCTTATCACGACCCGTATCCTGAATTTCCTGAAGGGAATCCCCCTTAACGCCAAGAAAGTCACCCTTTCCAAAGCTTTGGCGACCACCGCAAAGCTGGAGGCCCGTTCGGCTACAGGCACGAAGATCCTGCGAAAGTTGCTGAAAGAAAAAGTCTTTTATGCTTCAACTTCGAAAGGTTATGAACCTCTCCCCCGTTTTAAGACAGAACTATTCTTCCAATTCTGGCGGAAACTTGATAGCATCCAGACGCAACAAGGTAAAATGATCGGGTTAACACCCTAAGGGAACAGACATTATGTGATCATCTGTCCCCTTTAAAAACGCAAGGAGGTAGAGCCGTGCTGATCAAAGCTTTCTTTTGTATTTTTTTATGTTTGTCCGCCGGGGGGATCGGATCGGCATTCACGGCCTCTGCTATTCCCGAATGGTACGCGACGCTGGCAAAACCTTCCTTTTCGCCGCCCAACTGGGTCTTCGCCCCTGTGTGGATGCTGCTTTATATTCTGATGGGTTTTTCGGCCGCACTCGTCTGGCAAAAAGGCCTTCAAAACCCGCTAGTCCGCACTGCGCTTGTGGCTTTCCTGATCCAGC
Organism: uncultured bacterium; assembly: GCA_964585045.1. Lineage (GTDB taxonomy): Bacteria > Omnitrophota > Omnitrophia > Omnitrophales > Aquincolibacteriaceae > Aquincolibacterium. Next base: position 1,888 of record CAZPCF010000060.1, on the reverse strand, counting down.
TCGTCCTGAATATGATTTGGCCGGTCCTCTTCTTCGGGCTCCGGTCGCCCCTCTACGGGCTTGTGGATATTCTGTTCCTTTGGGCCATGATCTTGGTTACAATAGCGCAATTTTCGAAGGTTTCGATCCCGGCCGCTCTTTTGCTCATCCCTTATATTCTTTGGGTGACATTCGCAAGCGGCCTCAATCTCGGAATATTTTTATTAAACCGATAAAAACAGACCACAGACTAGAGACCAGAGACTAAAGCCAAAACCTTCAAATGCTTTCGTCTCCAGTCTGGAGTCTCAGGTCTTAAGGATTTTCCCATGGAATTTTTTCACGAATTTTTCTCAAAACTTTCTGATCTGCCCGCCTTGATCCGGTGGGGCGGCTATCTGGCTTTAACGGTCATTGTTTTCGCAGAGACGGGCCTTTTGGCCGGATTTTTCCTTCCGGGAGATTCCCTCCTCGTAACCGCGGGGCTCATAGCGGCCGTAGATCAATCGATGAATATCTGGGTTTTAAATCTTTTGTTATGCGCTGCGGCGATCGTCGGCGACACAACCGGCTACTGGATCGGTTATCACCTCGGGCCCAGGATCTTCAACAAAGAGGACTCTTTCTTTTTCCATAAGAATCATTTGGTCCGCACCCAAAAATTCTATGAAAAACACGGCCCCAAAACTATTATCCTGGCCCGCTTTGTCCCGATCGTAAGAACCTTTGCTCCCACCGTAGCCGGCGCAGGGCGTATGAATTACAAGAAATTCTTGATCTACAACGTCGTAGGCGGAATCGGCTGGGTCATGAGCATGACATTTCTTGGTTTTTTCCTCGCCCGCTCAATCCCGGAAATTGAAAAGAAAGTCCACTGGGTCATCGTGGTCGTGATTTTCCTTTCCATTCTTCCTATTCTGAGGGAATGGCTCCATAGTCGAAAAAAAACTCATCCAAAATGAAAGGTTCTTATGGCTCTTAAAGAAACTTACGAAAAGCAGGGCGCGTTCCTTTTCCGTGGCAGAAGCTATCTTCCACTTCTGGTAGCTCCTCTTGTCGTCGCCGCGCTTTTGGACCCCCAGTACACCCATCCGCTTTTTAGCGGCTTTTCCGGAAGCGTTTGGCAGGCCCTTTGTGTCTTTATTTCCTTCGTCGGGCTCTTGGTCCGCTGCCTTGTGGCCGGCTATGTCCCCCTAGGCACATCGGGACGCAATACAGAGCGTCAGGTCGCGCAAAGTTTGAACACCAAAGGCATGTATTCGTTCGTCCGGAACCCGCTCTATCTCGGGAATTTCCTTATTATCCTGGGATTGCTGCTCTTCAGTCAGGTCTGGTGGTTCGCGCTTGCGGGGATCGCTATTTTTTGGATCTTCTACGAGCGCATCATTTTCACGGAAGAAGAATTCCTCCGTCAGAAATTTGGCGCCACATTCGTGGAATGGTCCTTGAAAACGCCTGTCTTCATCCCCAAATTTTCGGGGTGGCAAAAACCCGAGCTCCCTTACTCGTGGAAGATCGTGTTGCGCCGTGAGCACTCGACCCAATTTGGCATGATCTCTGCTCTTACGGTGCTTGGGATCGCCGCTGACCTTTTCACGACGCCCGACCACAAGATCGCTGCCTTTTGGTGGATCTTCTGGGGAACTTCTCTGGTTATTTATCTTGTGTTCCGTTTCTTGAAGAAAAAAACAAAGGTCCTTAATATTGAGGGCCGTTAAACTTTCTTAAGGGGCTCTATCCCAACTTTAGATTTCTTTACATGAGGGGCAGTTGGGACAGCCCTGATTTTGTTTTCTTTTTTTGAATGGTAATCAGGGCAGCCCCAATTTCTGCTTCGCAAAAATTGAAAGGTATTGAAAATATGAAAAAATCACTCGGCACCAAAAAGCTTCTTTTCCCCACACCTGTC
>CAZPCF010000059.1:0-9379 GCA_964585045.1 uncultured bacterium | reverse complement strand
TTTTCCATTATTGTTTTTTCATTGATGAGGCAAAGCTGGCGGCCGTAAAAACTTCACGTACGGCTTTATTCAGTTCTTCTCGCACGCATTTTCGAAAAGCGACCAAAAGACCTTTGCGTTCTGTCCCCAAGTACTCCAACGCTGACTCAAGTTGCTGCGCCTGAATAGCCGCTTCCACCAATGGGATATCGTCAACGATCTCATAAAGCCGGCAATAGATCCAAATGCCGGCGATCGTTTTCATGATCGAATCTGCCGAGGATTCCATGATCACTTCGATTTTCTCTATGACGTCTTTTTTTCTCTCCTCCTGATCCTCGTGCGTAATATCGCCGCCCTTTGTCCTGATCAGTTCCGCGGCCGGCAGGAGGGTCAAAATACGCGGCTTAATGACCGTAAAGGACTTGGCCCACAAGTGGACTAGAATTGCCTTCCCCGAAAGACCATTCATCATCCGCTCCGTAAGATAATTTCGAAGATAGTTCGAGATCTCAAAGCGGTTGGGGAAATCCCCAAGCGTCAGGACCTTCTCGATCCTCTCCACCCCCATCATCGTCAACATAGTGGCACAACGCCTCCCCAAGCAAATAACGCTCGAGCTCGGGTATTTGATATATTGCTGACGCGCGATCGTTGCGACCATAGAGTTCATTTGCGACATAAAAGATTGATCGGACGCAAGAACAACAATATCGACGCCCGGGTTCTCATTTCTAAGAAGCGGGCAAGTGGTTTCGATGTTTTTTACGGTCTCTAAAAATTCCAAAAAAGCGTCAAAAAACCTTTGAAGATTCTTCTTTTTTGCTGAAAAAGCAAAGAACCGGCTCGTGGCTACGTCTCGAATTACGGAAATGATCTCCAAAAGAGCGTCTACGTCATCCAGATCACCTTTAATTCGCGTAACTTTGCTCATAAGTTACGCCCCTTCAATCCTGGCGCTCGAATTTCTCTTTCAGTTCTATGGCCGACTCTTTGATCGTATTGGCGAAACTCCCGTCCAAGAACAGCGTTCCGATCTGAAGCACGACGCCGGCGATCAAGGACGCCTCAGCGGTCTCTTCGATCGTGAACTCTGCCGCATTAAGTTTTTGGCCAAGAACCTTTTGGAACTCTCTTTGCTCTTCCGTCGTTAAAGGGAACGCCGAACGGACCACGGGTTGATGTTCGGTAACATCTACCGAACTAAAATCCGCGGTTTGGATCTCTTTGATGAAATCTTTGACAAATTGGCCGTGAATAAGCCTGGTCGTATCAGCCGAAAAGACCTTTTTCAACATTTCGGCCATAATATCAATAGCCTTTTTGCTCACTTCGACCCGGATCTCATGGCTCAGCTGATCTCGTGAACCGTAAGCTTTCGCGATGATCTCTTCGGCTTCCACCCGGGTCTTTTTCAAAACCTCTTCTTCCTTTTTCCGGATCTTGTCTAGGGCCTGATTGGAAAGCTTATCGGCAATAAGAGCCGCTTCTTCTTTTTTTGTCTGATATTCTTTTTCCGCCATTTCATTCTTCTCAAGAAGCTCTCTTTGCTTTTTTACAAGCTCTTCATAAACAGTGCTTAATCTTTTAACGTTCGTTTCTGTGTCCCCGGAAAGCATCTTCCTAAGGAAGAAAACGAGCACTGAAAAAACAATGACTTGTAAAAGAACGAATTGCAATGTCAGCATAACGCTCCTCTTTTTTTAACTTACCGATTTTGGCATAAAGATCTGGAATGTGATAAGCAGGGAAATGATCGAGGTCGCCTCCGCAAAAAGCAACATCAGGATCACTCCCAGATAGATCTTGGGCGCCGCGGAGGGATTTCTTCCCAAAGCTTTAATACTTGCCGCACCTACGACCGCGATGACGATCGAAGGGCCGATCACCGCGATGAACATGGCGAGAATGACTGCTAGTCTCTGTTGGTCCATAAAAACATCCCTCTTTTTAGATATCCCAACTTTCTCTCATGCCTGTGTAATTCGGATTCACTTCCACGATCATATAGCACCGGTTCTCACGGAAGCTCACCGCCCCCAGCCTGATCGGAATACTGGCGTGATCTGCGATCTTGATCTCCCCTTCTATGAGCGTTGCTACAAGCGGATGGTGGAATGCCAGCAATTCAAATTCCCCCTCTTCGCTCGTCAAATACACCGATTCGACCAGATCGTCAAAGACCAGTCCTTGCAAACTCAGGATCTGTAGATGAAATTTGGATTTCATGAAAAGAGACTACCGGGCTTCAGCTTCCACGACTTCCCGCTTCACTTTCTTTTTAAGGATCTCCACCTGTTCGCGAACGATCCTGGAAATACGGCTCTTGATCTCATCATTCAGGTCTTTTGTGTCACGGATCAATGTCAAGAGCCCCGGGTCTTCGTTTTGAACATATGCCTCAAACCCTGCCAGAAACTCTTGTACTTGAGGAAGTTCGAGGTCTTTGAGCATTTGTTCGTTCTTGGCATAAAAGAGCATGCACTGGATCTCAAGCATCACCGGACTGCTTGCCGGTTGCGTCAAAAGAGCCTGAAGGATCCGGCCCGTTTCTAAGCTTTTCCGGACTTCCTCCGATTGAGAGGATGCCTGCAATTTACTGACACGCAATAGTTCCTTGTACTGAATGAATTCCACACGGGTCGATCTGGAAACCACCTTCGTGGCCTTCCATTGCACCTTGCTTCCGACACGGGAAACCGAAAGACCGACGTCTACTGCCGGCCGGAAGCCTTCATTGAAAAGAGCGGAATTGAGATAAAGCTGACCGTCCGTCATGGAAACCAAATTGGTTGGGATGTAAGCGGTCAGGTCCCCCTCCAAAAGCTCTACGACCGGGATAAAAGTCATGGAACCGCCTCCCAGCTTTTGATTCAGCTGAGCTGCCCGCTCGATCATACGCGAATGAAGGAAAAAAATGTCGCCGGGATAGGAGTCGCGACCCGGGGGCATCCCCATCATCAGTGAAAGCTCACGATAAGCCCAAGCGTGTTTTGTAAAATCATCAAAAAAAACAAAAACATCTTTCTTTTTGTACATGAAATATTCTCCAAGCGCACACGCCGCATAGGGCGCCAAATACTGCTGCCCGGGGGAACTTGACGCAGGAGCTGATAAGATGATCGTATGCTCAAAACAACCGCGCTCTTTGAAAAGATTGATGACTTTGGTCATTGCAGAGAACGTTTTGCCGATTGCACAATAGATGCAGACAACATCTTTTCCTTTTTGATTGATAATAATGTCCGTTCCGATGGTCGTTTTCCCGGTCATTTTATCGCCAAGGATCAAAGACCGTTGCCCCTTCCCGAGAGGAAGCATCATGTCGATCAATTTGATCCCGGTCTCAAATGTTCTCGTCAAACTTGCGCGGTTCATGAGAGCCGGGGCGCCATTAAAATAAGAGATTTCATCATCGAACACGATCGGTCCCAATCCGTCCATCGCCTCGCCAAGGGGGTTCAAAATACGCCCTACCGTCTTGGCCCCTACCCTCATGTTAAAGGGCTCGATACTTGCCACGACTTGGCTTCCTGGCGTGATCGGCTCATACTCCTTGATCATCAGAACTTGGGCGGTATTCATATCAAATCCCATGATGATGCCCTCGGTCCCATAACCAAAATGGACCAGCTGGCCCAGGAAACAATTCTGGAGCCCAATGACCTTCGCGATACACCCGCTAACGGTCTTGACGATCCCATTCTCCTTATAATGCAATTCAACCATGAGTTCCTTTAATCCCCCTGGGGCTTCCCGGCGATATTTTTGTCCTTTTCTTCCTGAGGTTTTGGAACCTCCGCCTTAGAGGACGGACCTTTTCCCTTCTCTTGCCACTGGCTTTCTTGGAGCTTTATGAGCCAAACCACATAAAAAACCGTACTGATGATTCCGAGAAAAAGAACGATCCCGAAAATGATCCACCAGGTCATAGGTGTATCGGGTTCTATCCCAATGGAAATTAAAACAGCGTCCTTGACAGCGACCAGCCGTTTGACCCAATATTTGATCCTTGTAAGAAAATCCCTGGCGGTTTCTTTCCTAAGACCGAGCTCGGGCAAAAGCTGCTGGAGCTCGCGGACCTTCCCCTTAACCACCGTTATCTTCTGCATATTCAGAACATAAGCTTTCATCCGGTCCTCGAGAGACACTGAGGCTGCTACTTCCTCTTGAAGTTGTGTGATCTCCGCGAGGATCGTCGTGATCTCCTTCACTTGCTTCTGGGCGTATTTCATGAACGGGGTATCTTCAAAAAACTTGGCCAACTTGGCGGTTTGCTCCCTGTAATACTGGAGATCCTGATCTGGCACGCGCCAAATATCCTTGATGACGATGGTGTATTTCTTGTTTTCCCTCGGCCCGAAGGATTCTTGTTTCTCAAGAACATAGGCCTCTCGGGCCTGGTCATAAAGAACATTAAAACCTTGCCTCTCGAGGATGTCTTCCGGAACAACATCCTTGGGCAAAAGCGAGCGGATCGTGATGGTCTTGGCTTCGGACGAGGGATTTTCGGCCTCGATCAGAAAATGCGCCTCAAAAATACCTTTTTTCTTTTCGTCTTCTAATCGCCGCATTGCTTCGAGCGAAAAAGTATTGTTTTTAATGTCCTCGAGCTGCTGGACATGCGCCCGGTAAAGTTCGATATGCTGGTTGATCCCTAAAGGCTGATTTTGCTCTACAACGATCCGGTCTAAATTTTCCCGGGCTTTTTCATAGATGAGCTCTCCGGTCTCAGCATATTTCGTCCCTTTGAGACCGCTGATCTGCTCTTCGAGATTTTTTTTGACCCCTTCGATCGTATCCGTGTCGATCTTCCAAACATCCCGGACCCGGACCTCAAACGTAAGAGTCTCTTTGGGTTGTAGTTCGACTTCTTTGTTCAGATAATAAATTTTTTTCGCGGCATCGAACTGAACTTCTAAACCGGCCTTATCAAGAATATCTCGTGTTGGATCGATCTCGGCAGGAAGAACTTGCGTCACAACAGCTTTAAGCCCTTGTGTCTCAGAAGGATTTACGGCAAGGATCTTGATCTTTACATCGTCGGCGGCGCGGGCATCCCCCCCCCCTAACAGGAGAAGAACTCCAAAGATAAACCCCAACCTCAGGACAGGACTTTTTTTTGTCCGCTCGCTCACTATTCAAACCCCTTGTTATTGGTCCATTATTTAACGATTATCGGCCTGCGATCCTGCTAAGGATGGAACTATTACTTCTTTTCTTCTCCGCCGAACTCCAGCCACGACTTCACGATCGCTGTAGGTTCTTCGGTTTTCTGGCCCAATCTTTCACGCGTACTGGCTTCTGTCGCTTCTTTGACCGCGAGCAGATACGTTTTAACCTCTTCAAGCTTGCCTTGGATCAAAGCAAGATCCGATTCCTTGCCCTTGACTAGCTTTTTGATCTCATCGCCGACGAAACCGAGCGCTTTGGCCTGGTCATTTGCCAAGGTTACAAGCCGGTTGACCAACTCTTCGGTTTTTTCACGAGCATCACTGCTGTTTTTTTCAATAGCGGCTATCGCCTCCTGAACCTGAGCAAGAAGAGTTTCAAAATCCGCCATCCTATCAAGCATCGTCGGTTTCCCGTTCTTTTTTCCAATAGTTTCTTCAAGTTCCTGGATCGTCTTTAAGATTGTGTAAGTTGAGGAGTCGATATCTTCAATGGTTGTCGCTTTATTGCTGATGGCTTGCATTCCAGACCAATTCACCTGGCCTTCACTCAACGCAGCTATCCCGGCCCAATTGATACCGGCATTTGTTTGCGTTGCGAACGCTTGCCAGTCTCCCCCCGTCATCACGGCTAGATCTTCCCAGTTTACGCCTGCTTCTGACAGGACATTCATGTCCGCCCAATTGATCCTTGCTCCCGAAAGCCTGTTTAGATCATCCCAATTCACGCCGGCCTCAGATAAGACAGCTATTTCCAACCAGTTCACGCCTCCGTCAGAAAGCGCTCGGATCCCATTCCAATTAACCCCCGCATCGGTCATGGTTTTAAGATCATTCCAGTCAATCCCTGTTGTTGAAATGGTCTGTATCTCTGCCCAGTTCACTCCTGCGGTGGACATCGTCGTTAGATTGCTCCAATTGATATTCGCCTCGGACATGACTGCGATACTGTTCCAATTGACCCCTTTGGCGGACAAATCTTGTATCGTACTCCAATTAATGCCTGCAACAGACAAAGCGGTAAATCCTTCCCAATTCACTCCGGCCCTGGACAAGGCGTCTATTTCACTCCAATTCACTCCGGCACGGGAAAGCGTCTTCAGATCACTCCAGTTCACGCCCGCAAGTGTAAGCACGTTCAGGTCACTCCAATTCACCCCAGCACGTGTAAGCACGGTCAGATCACCCCAATTTACTTGGACCCTTGAAAGCACCCCCATATCCAGCCAGTTCACACGAGCCCGGGTCAAAACATTCCAATCACTCCAATTAACACCTGTTTTTGTCAGCGCTTCTAAATCCAACCAATTTATACCGGCCACTGAAAGCTTTCCTATATCTTGCCAATTTACGCCCCCTTCAGAAAGCTCCCGGATCCCGCTCCAATTCACTCTACTCCGCGAAAGCACATCGATGCCACTCCAGTTCACTCCCTCTTGAGACAAAGCCCCCATATCAAGCCAGTTCACGCCGGCTTTTGTCATCACGCTAAGATCAGCCCAGTTCACTTTGCCTTCCGAAAGCGCACGGATCCCAGTCCAATTTATCTTGGCTTTCGCCAGTGCGCCAATATCCAACCAGTTTGCGCCCGCTTTTGTAAGCTCCTCTATGTTCATCCAGTTCACACCGGTCCTCGTGATGACCCGCATATCATTCCAATTCACACCGGCCCTTGACATTACGCCCATATCATTCCAGTTCACACCCGCTTTCGAAAATACCCCGAGATCCGCCCAATTCACGTCGCTCTCAGAGATCGCCTTCATCCCGCTCCAATTTACAAGACCCCGGGACATAGCATTCAACCCCTGCCAGTTCACCCCTTGCGTCGTCAGATTTTGCATATCAAGCCAGTTCACATTTGTCTTCGACAGCACTCCAAAATCGGTCCAATTCACACCCCCGACTGATAGGGCCCGGATCCCGCTCCAGTTCACACCCTCATCCGTCATTGTTTTAAGGTCGGACCACCTTATGTTGGACCTCGTCATGGTCCCAAGATCATTCCAGCCCACGTTCGCTTGCGTGATCACATTCCATCCGGACCAATTTATGTCAGCCTTCGACAGAATATCGAGGTTCTCCCAATCAATCCCCGCGCGCGACATCACTCCAAAATCGTTCCAGTTTATCCGCTGCTTTGTAATTTCATTCATGCCCTCCCAGTTGACATTGGAGTTCGCAAGCGCATTCAGGTTGTCCCAATTCACCCCCACGCGCGTCATCACACCCAGGTCATTCCAGTTAATGCGCGCAGCGTTCATCCGATTAAATTCCGCCCAGTTCACGCGCGCGTCCGACATGACCTGGAGATCGGTCCAGTTGATACGTGCGGACGAAAGTTCGCGGAGGTTACTCCAGTTCACACCGCTACGGGACAAAGAATCGATGCCCTGCCAGTTCACACCTGCCGCGGAAAATCTTCCCATGTCCGACCAGTTGATCCCCACACGCGCCATGTACTGAAGATCCGCCCAATTCACACCGATTTGGGTCATAACCTGAAAATCGTTCCAGTTGATACGTGCCCGGCTGAGAGCATCTAATCCAGACCAGTTCACACGTGTTTTTGTGAGCACCTCTATGTCCATCCAGTTAACACCCTCCTTCGACATCGCTTCCATATCCAGCCAGTTCACCCCCGCCCGGGTCATCACACCTAGATCACTCCAATTCACACGCGCTGCGGAAATCCGGTTAAACTCGTCCCAATTCACTCCGGCCCTAGAGAAAGCATCGAGATTAACCCAATTTATGTTGGCCTTGGTCATGACTTGGTAGTCACTCCAGTTGATCCCCGACCGGCTGAGAGCATTTAAACCATCCCAATTCATATTCGCCGTCGACAGCACCTCCATATCCAGCCAGTTCACCCTCGCGCGTGTCATCGAACCAAGATCATTCCAGTTAACAGCCGCTGCGGACATCCGGTTAAATTCCCCCCAATTCACGCCCGCTTTGGATAGATCCCCAATATTCAACCAATTCACACCCATTCGCGTCATGGATCCAAAATCATTCCAGTTAACATTCGCCGCTGCCATCCGGTTAAATTCGTCCCAATTGACCCCTGCTTTTGTAAGCACCCCCATATCCAGCCAGTTCACACCGGCCTTGGTCATGACCTGGAGATCGTTCCAGTTGACGTTCGTCCGGCTGATCGCATCGAGGCCTTCCCAATTCACACCCGCTTTTGTAAGCACCCCCATATCCAGCCAGTTCACGCCGATGCGCGACATCACGCGAAAATCCGACCAGTTCACGCCGGTCTTTGAAAGAACATCCAGATCCGACCAGTTCACGCCGGTTTTTGAAAGAGCGCCAATATCAAGCCAGTTCACGCCGATGCGCGACATTACATTCAAATCCGACCAATTTACACCAACTACCGAAAGTTTCTGGATGTCGTTCCAATTCACACCGGTTTTTGAAAGTACCCCCAGATCAATCCAGTTCACTCCCCCACGAGTCATCGCATTGAGACCACTCCAGTTAATATCCGAATCGATAAAATCGTCTAACTCGATCCAATTCACGCCCGCATACGTCATCTCTCCCAGATTCAGCCAGTTCACGCTGGCCTTGGTCATAACCTGAAGATCGTTCCAGTTGATATTGGTGCGACTAATAGCATTCATTCCGTCCCAATTCACGCCCGCTTTTGTAAGCACCCCCAGATCCAGCCAATTCACTCTCGCGGCAGACATCCGGTTAAATTCGTCCCAATTCACACCCGCCTTCGCCAACTCCCCAAGATTCAGCCAGTTCACACCCGACCGCGACATCGAACTAAGGTCGCTCCAATTCACATTCGCTGCGGCCATTCGGTTAAATTCCTCCCAATTCACACCGGCCTTTGCTAACTCCCCCAGATTCAACCAGTTCACACCCGCGCGGGTCATAACTTGAAGATCGTTCCAATTGACATTCGTCCGGCTGATCGCATCGAGACCTTCCCAGTTCACACCGGCTTTTGTAAGCACCTCCATATCCAGCCAATTCATGCCTACTCGTGTCATCGAACCAAGGTCACTCCAATTCACACCCGCCGCAGACATCCGGTTAAACTCGTCCCAATTCACACCGGCTTTGGATAAGGCCTCCATATCCATCCAGTTCACGCCTGCACGCGTCATCGAACCAAGATCACTCCAATTTACGGCCGCCGCGGACATCCGGTTAAACTCGTCCCAATTCACACCGGCCTTGGATAAAGCCCCCATATCCTG
>CAZPCF010000058.1:0-9570 GCA_964585045.1 uncultured bacterium | reverse complement strand
AGCGTTTCTGGAAAAGAAGTTGTCTGCGAACGGCCTCGCTTGAAAAAGCGGGGCTTTTTTTGTGTCCGCTTTGCCTAAAATCAGTCTTAAAAAGGCATTTCCCCCGTCCGAAGTAGAGGTATCTGCGGTGGCCTGCGACTATCCTGTATCGTGCCTCCCCCTGATGGGTGTGATCTCTGGGGTTAAAAGACCCCCATTCCGGCCGATAATGTAAGAGCGTCCTGACTCAGGACAGCTTTAGACATCATGGAGGGGGTATCCCCAATGGAAAAAAATGACGGCATTTACGCCGTGAGCGCGAGCCGCGTATTGCCCGCCAAGCGTTGGCAAGTTCTGCGCCTGCTCACGCGTGTTCAGGAATTTCCCCGGTTCATGCCGAACGTCAAAGAATGCCGTGTCCTAAGCCACAGCCGTGCCAAGGTCGTGACGGCGTGGAAAGTAGAGATGGGACGCATTCCGATCTCCTGGCAAGAAGAAGAGACCTTTGATTTTCACCGTTTCATCATTCGTTTCAAAGCCGTGGATGGGGATCTTGAGATCTTCGAGGGCGAGTGGCATCTCACGGAGCACTCCACAGGCGGAACGGAGGTCCGGGTCGATGCGCGGGTGTGTCTCGGGATCCCGGTACTTGAGACGATCGTCGGCGGTGCCCTTGCCGATCGGGTGAAAAAGAACTTCGATGCCATGCTCCAGGCTTTCGACGGGATCCTGACCGGGCGCCGTTATCAAAAGATCGGTGACCGGCGGATAAGCGATGTTCGCGGCTTCGGGGTCATCGGCCACCCCTACAACCTGAATCATCTGATCAAACATTTCCAGTCGTTTAGGCCCGGCATGAAGGTCCCGTCCAGGGAGTTCCTGGCCAAGGTTTTTGATCTTGTGCCGTCCTATGTTTCCTATGACGTGAAAGAGTTCCGGGCTTCAAGCGGCAAAACGACACGCGGTGTGTTCATCGCCTGTAATATCATTCCGGACCTGCTCGGCCAGGACATGTTAAAGGTCGTACAGAAAGTTGTGGAGTCCTGCAAGGTGGCGGAGAGCCTCGGGCTGGGGATCGTGGCGCTCGGCGGTTTCACTTCGATCGCCGGCGAGAAATACGGAGACGAATTTAAAAAACTTATCAATGTCCCGGTCACAACAGGCAATACCCTGACCGCGGCACTGGCGGTCGAAGGGGTTTTGAAAGCCGCGCGTCTCCGGGAACTGGACCTCTCAACGGCCAAGGTCACGGTGATCGGGGGGGCGGGGGATATCGGCAGTGCTTGTGCGCTGGCCCTGGCAGAGGAGGTATGTGAGATCGTTATTACGAGCCGGAGCGTTGAGAATCTGGAGCGCATGCGCAAAATGATCACGGGGGTTGGAAAGGCGAAGTTCCATGGCATACATGACAATAACGAGGCGGTCCGCGACGCGGATATCGTGATCGCGGCGGCGAGCGTTTCCCAATCGATCCTTGATATCGCGAGTTTCAAACCGGGGGCCATTGTCTGCGATATCGGATATCCTAAGAACATCTCTTACCGGGAATGTGACCGCCAGGACCTCCTGATCTTTTCGGGAGGCATTTGCTCTCTGCCGCAGGAGTTCAACGCCGGTTTTGACATCGGCCTGCCTTCTCCGAAGGTGCTCTACGGCTGTTTTTCGGAGGCGATCGTGCTTGCCCTCGAAGAACGTTACGAGAATTTCTCCTGGGGGAAGGGGAATATCACCCCATCCAAAATGACGGAGATCCTTGGCCTGGCCCGTAAACATGGTTTCGAGGTTGCGCCCTTTTTCTGGGGACAACGCCCGGTAACGGATGAGGAAGTGAAAGCGATCAAAATATGAGACTAGAGACCACGGACCACAGACTGATGCCGCAGCGCGTCCCAATGTTTTTCTTTTGCCGCGTTTCAGAAAAATTTTTTGGCAATGGTCTCCGGTCTCTAGTCCCCAATCTCGGCAAGTTCTTATGGAAGCATTGATCTGCGCTTTTCAGTTCAACTGGTATGCCGTGCCCGTGCTGATCGTGGGCGTTCTGATGCTCTTGATCGGGGTCTTCATCTTTCTGCAGAACAAACGCTCGCGTGTTAATTTTTCATTTTTCCTGATCGGCGTTTGCGGCTTTTTCTGGTTTCTCGGGATCGCCGGAACTTATGCCGCGAGTACCCCTGGGATCGCGTTGGCCGTCTATCGGGCCGTGACGTTTTTGGGGGTTGCCCTGATCGCGCCCTGCACGCATTATTTTTCCGCAACATGGCTCGGGCTCTTCAAGAGACAAAAGGTCGCGATCCGGACCGGGTTTTTCTTCGGTGTGGCTTTTTATATCGTGGGGCTTTTCTCCCCGCGCAGTTTTCCGGGCGTCTATCATTACTTCTGGGGTTTTTACCCCATCTATGGTCCCCTCAACCAGTACTTCCTCGGGTTCTTCTTTCTGGTGCTCGGTTGCGCGTTCTACAATTTCTTCCGTGCGTTTTTCAGGGAACCGAAGGGCGTGCACCGCACTCAGATCGGGCTCATCACGATCGGTTTTCTCGTGTCCTTCCTGGGCTCGTTCGATTATCTGCCGAAACTGCTCTATTACCCGGTTTATCCGATGGGTTTCCTTACGGTTCTTTTCTGGATCCTGGTCGTCGCTTACGCGATCATCCGCTACAAAGCCATGGATATCGAGACCGTCATCCATAAAACTCTCATGTGGCTGGCCACGACGGTCGCGGCGATCGTACCGTTCGCAGCTTTTATTTATTGGACCCAAAGCCTCCGGGACCCGTCGTCCGCCTGGAGCTCCATGTTCTATTACTTGACCGTGGCCATTACTTTTTATTTTTATTTCCGGTCCATTCAACCCCGGCTCGATCATCTGTTCCAGCGCCAGCGGAAGAACCTGCTCGCGGTCATGACGAAATTTTCCCAGGAACTCGTGCATCTGAAGAATCTCCGGGATCTCCTGCAGAGCTTTGCCCGCATGCTCCGCCGCCAGCTTTATGTGCGCCGCCTTTCGGTCTTTCTGCTCGATGAGAAAAATGGCGAGTATATCCCGGCCATCGCGAAGGGCCTGCACAATCTTAAAACCTTCCCCATGGACCATCCGTTCCTGGCCTGGCTTGAGGAAAAGGACGTGGTCGTGATGGGGGACCTTGTCGGTGCGGACCCGGAAGTGGAGGTATTCAAGTCCGAGATCGAGCAATTCTTTCGCGCGACGCAGGGGATGGTCGCGGTACCGCTCGTGCTGGGCGGGAGACTCATCGGGGTGGTGAGCCTCGGCCGGAAAGCGAACCTGAAACCCTACCGGCCCAACGAGATCCAGTTCCTTACCGAGCTCAAGATCCCCGTAACGATCGCATTTTCGAATTCGATGCAATATGAGAATATCAGCGAGCTTTACACTCAGGTTCGCGGGATGAGCGAGGAGCTCAAACGGTGGAACGTGGAGCTGGAAAAACGCGTCGAAGACCGGACGCGGGAACTGGTGAGGACGCAAGAGCAGCTGATCCAGGCCGAGAAGCTCGCGACGCTGGGAACGCTCGCGGGCGGTGTGGCGCATGAGATCAATAACCCGCTCACGGCGGTGCTGACGAATACGCAGATCCTCAAGATGACCGCCGCCGAGGACGTCAAAGAGTCGCTTGACCTCATCGAAGAAGGCGCAAAACGCTGCCAGGGGATCGTGCAGAAGCTCATGAAATACGCCCGCAAGACCGCGGAAGAAACGCCCCATAAGGATGTCGACCTGCGGGATGTCGTGAAGGGCACCTGCGCGCTTCTCGGGTTCCAGTTCCAGCAGGAGAATATCGAAGTGGAGATGAAGCTCGGGGATGTGCCGCCCATCAAGGGGATCGCGGGGGAGCTTGACCAGGTGCTCACGAATCTTCTCGTAAATTCCCGCGATGCGATCATGTCCCATTTTCCATCAAAAGATTTAAAGGTTAATGCGGCTAGTCCTGGCAACCTTCTGCCAGAAGAAAATAGTCCCAATACTATTCAATTCCCACGTAGTGGAAATCAGGGCAATCCTGACTGCCATAATGGAAAAGAAAATAAAAGTCAGGATAGATGCCAGGGCCAAGAGGCCAAGACACGCGGCAAGATCACCATTGAAACCCGGGAGACCCCTGAAGCGGTCGAGCTTGTGGTCACGGACAACGGTATCGGCATTCCCAAGGAGAACCAGCAAAAGATCTTCGATCCCTTCTTCACCACCAAGGACGTGGGTTCCGGCACCGGCCTCGGCCTTGCCGTCAGCTTCGGCATCCTCAAGCGCCACAACGCCACGATCAGCGTCAACTCCGTCCCCGGAAAAAGCACGACCTTCACCGTTCGGTTTATGCCACCTTCCGTCGAAAGTGTAAAAAGGTAACCACGAAAATCCAGGTCCAGTTTTAAAACCAGCCTGTAATGTGGAAGCCCGATATTCAAATCAGATTTTTTAGCAGATGGCGAGAACGATATGTAATGTAATGGGACAGAGAAGGAGTGATCTAAGGCTATGAACTATTACGCCTTTGTCAGTTTGTTTAATGGGATTGTGGTTCTTTGTGTCGGTTTTTATCTCCTCTCGCGCCAGCGACAAAATCACCTCTACCAAAGTTTTTCAGGTTTTTCGGTTTGTGTCGGATTGTGGTGCATTTTTTATGCGCTTTGGCAGGTTCAGACCGCAAAGGCCGAGGCTCTCATGTACATGCGTTTGGCCATGATGGCAGTTTATCCGGTTCCTTTTGCTTTTTTATGGTTCGTTATGGATCTTGTGGGGTGGAAGAAGCCATCCTGGTATTTTTTTGCGGTGATTGGAACTCCCTTGTGTTTTATGCTTTTGGGGTTAAGTCCATTTATGGTCAAGGACGTCAGTCCGAAACTTCATTTTCCATTTTGGCCAGACCCAGGGGTTCTAATGCATGTTTATCTGGCCCTTTTTTGCATGCTTGTCCTGGCGAGCTATTGGATACTTTGGCAAAGCTATCGAAAATCATCAGGTGTCCAGCAATGGCAGATCAAGTGGATATCTTTAACGCTATTACCTGCCTGGATCGGAGGCGCCTCCAATTGGTGTTTGTGGTACAACATTCCTGTCCCTCCCATACCGCATTTTTTTGTCGGAGTAGGATTTCTCATTTTAACTTATCCAATCGTTCGCAGCCGTCTTTTTGATATCGATACAATCACGGACCTTGTTCAGGAAGCGAAACTTTCAGCGTTGGGGATCATGGCGACAAGCATAAATCATGAAGTTCGGAACCCGCTCTTTGTAATCAAAGGGTTGGCGGAAACCCTTTTGGAAAAATCGGATGCGGAGCCATCAAAGATCAAGGATATTGCTCAACGGACCGTAATGCAAGCAGAACGGGCTTTAGAAATCATTCGGAACTTCTCAGCCTATGCCAAACGACAGAGTTCCAAGGATTTTGATAAACAATCTTTGGATGTAAAAGAGATTCTCGAAAGCATTGTTCCTCTTGTTTGCAGCGAACTCGCATTGGACCATATTCGGCTTCGGTTACTTGTGTCGCCAAAGACGATAGTTTGTGCGGATCGGCATTCTCTGGAAGAGATTTTTATCAACCTTATCGTGAATGCCTGCCAAGCCATGCCGGGTGGGGGAGAGATTGAGATTTCCGCTAAGGAAGAAAAGCCATGGCTTTCCATCAAGATTCGCGATACAGGACCGGGACTACCCTCTGAGCAGCTTTCCAGAATTTTTGAGCCCTTTTATACCACCAAGGCTTTTGGCACTGGGCTTGGACTCTATGTGGTTAAACAGCTCGTTGAGAAAAACGGTGGCAGAATTCAAGCTATTTCAAAGGAAGGTTTCGAAACCGTTTTTGTCATTACGCTGCCCCTATAGGTTGTAATAGTCTTAACTTGTTGAAACTGTTACAGTTAAACACAAAAAAACCGATATTTTATGATAAGAAAAGAAAGGTGTATCCATGGTAAAAAAAATCCTTTTGGTCGATGACGAGGAGCTAGTGCTTCGCTCTGTTGGAAAGCTACTTCAGAAGCAAGGTCATGACGTTGTAATGGCAAGGAGCGGAGAAGAAGCCATTTCTTTTGTCCAAAAGGAGAATATAGATCTCGTTGTCCTTGATGTAAGGATGCCGCACATGAACGGAATAGAAGCCGTAAAAGCGATTCGTCAATTTCACAAAAAAGTGGGACGAAAAACAATACCGGAGATATTAATTACCGGCCATGCGGATGAAAACCTAATGAAAGAAGCCGAAGCTTTAAATGTAGCGGATTGTCTGTATAAACCATTCGATATTCGTGATTTTCTAACCTGCGTCAATAAACATCTTAGTTAATATGAAATATTTCGCATATTCGCAGCAGGCTTTTATATACAAATACGTTGTAATGCTTAGTGATACTGATCAGTTCCAACATATGAGCTTTGCTAATTATCTAAGACTCATGTTTCTTGCAACAGATGCAATGTTTCTCGCATGTAGTGATAGCGAATTTTTATCTCGTTATCGTTTTCAACTACTAGAATCTCGGATGCAATTCAAAAAACAAAGTAATATAGGGGACAGTATTCTTATTAAGGTAAATGCTGCAAAAGGCGGAGCAGAATCTTTCTCGCTTTTGTACACATTTGTGCTTGAAGGAACTGGGGACCTCGTAGCTTTAGCAAGACAAGTTTATGGAGTTTTAGATATACAAAAGCAAGTTGGAATTCCCCCTATGAGTTTAAACAGAATGAAGGGAATCCTAGAGCCAATTACTGTTGATGAAGACTATTTAATCTATAAATACTGAGGTGATATGAACGGAGTTGCGAACAGAACATATATTTACGATAAAATAAGCCCCTTCTTTAAACATACGGATTACTATGGTTTTGTTCATCCCTATAATTATTATGAATGGACCAGCTATGTTCGAGAACGATTTTTCCAGGACACTATTCCGAA
Organism: uncultured bacterium; assembly: GCA_964585045.1. Classification (GTDB taxonomy): domain Bacteria; phylum Omnitrophota; class Omnitrophia; order Omnitrophales; family Aquincolibacteriaceae; genus Aquincolibacterium. Next base: position 2,677 of record CAZPCF010000058.1, on the reverse strand, counting down.
CTTTCTAGAAGTTATATCCCGTCCCATCAAGATGATGACGGCGAAGATTTATTGTGCGATTCGTGACAATGCTAGTTTTGGGAATGATTTTGAAGCGAGGCTGACAGTGGGGAAGATCAAAAAGGTTAGTTTTGATATGGTTATCCATTTTTTTGATCTGAAACAAAAAAAGGTTGTCTGTGAGACGAAACACACTGTCGTTTTTGTTGATTCGCGGGATGGCTCTTTTGCGCCAATCCCTTTGGAGATGCAAAAAGTCATCGCCGGTTATGTTTGCGGAGAGTAATTCATGTTATCTAAAAAGATCTCATGGATTCAAGTACTTGCTTTGTTGGGATCAGTCGGAGTGCCTTTTTTTGCAGTGCTTTTTTTTATTTTTAGTAAAAAAGAAACATTCCAATGGTTCTTCCTTTTTTTTATCATAGTTCATTCCTTAGAGCGAGTATGGGAAACTTTTTATACGTCCAAAGAAAGGCGTCCTTTCGAGCTTCATGGTGATTGGACATTGATTGCTACGACTGGCGCGTATATTTTTTTGTGCCTAATCAGCGCTATCGAATGCTTTCTTTTTAGAGCGAACTACTTGTTAGTCCTTGGTCTTATTGGGGCCATGCTCTATTTAGCTTCGTTTCGATTAAGATGGTGGGGGATGACGGCTTTGGGCAGCCAATGGGCGGTGCATGCAATAGGTGCGCAGAAAGTAAGCAAGGTTAGAGTTATTAAAATTGGTCCATACAAATATATTCGCCATCCGATTTATTTAGCGATTTTTCTTGAAGTGCTGAGCATTCCCTTAATTGCTAATTCGTTTATCGGGCTATTGTTTGCAGCCTTTTTTTATATTCCATTGCAATACAAGCGTTTATTGGAAGAAGAAAAAAATAACATTCGAAAAATGGGCGAACCATACCTAACGTATATGCAAGAAACGGGCTCTCTTTTTCCCTGTAAGTGGAACTTTATAAAAGCTATCAGCAAATGACTCCCGCCAATATTTATCAGCTCGCAGCATTTTTTACAGCCATTTTAAATTTCTTTCTCGTGTGGATTGTTTTTACACGAGGGCGTAATCAAATTTTAGTTCGAAAATTTATTTTCTATGGCAGTGCAATTATTTTCTGGGCGATTTTTGTGGTGTTGGCGACAACTGTGCGAAGCTCAAAAGCAGCACTGTTTTTTAGTCAACTGTGCCACGCCGGGGCAGCGTTGATTCCAATTTATTTTCTTTACTTTATATATGGTTATATTGGTCTATCGACAAGCAGCTTTGTTATTCGATCGCTTGATGTTTTGACGGGTATTTTTATCGCGGTTATTTTTTTTCTTCCCGGCATATATTTTAGTGGAGTCTCTCCGAAGTATGGTTTTCTATTTTTCCCCAATGCGGGCTCCCTTTATTCCTCTTGGCTTTTATTTTTTGGAATGATAGTGACATATGCCAATTTCCGGCTTCTCGTGGCAGCTTTGCAATTTAAAGGGATAAAACAAAAGCAGGCATTTTTCTTTCTAGTTGCCAACTTGATTGGCTATATAGGTGGCATCGGTTGCTTTCTCCCCGTCTATAATTTAGATTTTTTCCCTTTTCCGTACGGTCCTTTCGGGGTGGCTTTTTTTAGTCTAGTAACAACTTATACGATTTTCAGACATAAATTTCTTAATATTGAAAAGCTATTAAGAAATACTTTTATTTTTGCAGGCCTTTTGGGATTTGTTTTTTCGGTGCTGCTTGTAGGGACTTTTTTTGTTCGAGATATCCTAAGTAAATATTTTGGTTTGCAGCCCTTTTGGAGCCAAGTTGGTAGTATTTTCTTTATTGTGATTGGGTTTGATCCTACCCGAAAACTATTAATCAACCTCACCGACAGGTTCCTTTTTCAGAAAAAGTATGACTATCACAAGCTGTTAAAGGACGCGTCGCGGGGGATGTCGAACATCGAAAGCCTGGAGCATTTGCTGGGCCTAGTGGTGCACTTTGTGACCATGAAGATGCGTGTGAAGAATGCGGCGGTGCTGATGCGGGAAGGGACGAGCGACCAGTATCATCTCGTCTATCAGCGCGGGTTCGATAAGAAGTTCCTGACGCTCACGCTTTATCAAAATGACCCTCTGATCCACTATCTCGAGAGCCACAAAGAGGCGGTGGATATCGAACGCATCAAAGAGCAGGTTGAGGCGGCGTCGTATCAGCGGGACAAAAGCGAGAGGGCCTATGATTACGAGGCGATCCGGGAACGGATGAACCAGTTACAGGCCAGCTGCTGTGTGCCGAGCTTTTTGGGGCGCGAGCTCCGGAACATCCTCATGCTGGGCGAAAAGAAATCCGGTGAATGTTATTCGAACGAAGACCTGAACTTGCTTTACACGCTGGCGCAGGAGTCTTCGATCGCGATCGAGAACGCGCGGCTTTATGACGAAGCCCTCCGGAAATCCCATGAACTGGAGCATATCAACGAACAGCTTGAGCACTCCAAGACGCTTTTGATGAAAGCCCTGCAGGAGGCCGAGGGGGCGAATAAACAGCTGCAGGACACGCAGGCCCAGCTTATCCACGAGCAGAAGATGGCGACATTGGGCCGTTTGGCCGCGTCGGTGGGACATGAGGTGAATAATCCGCTTACCATCCTTTCCATGAACGTGTCGCGCGTGATCCTAAAATACCGCAAGAACCAGGACATGA
>CAZPCF010000057.1:0-9692 GCA_964585045.1 uncultured bacterium | reverse complement strand
TGAACAAACTTGTGGCAGCTCCCGATTCTGCGCAAAAGCCATCGACGGGACGAATCTTTGCGACCTTCTGCCCCATGGTCTTCACGATCCTCCAGCCCCCGGACATGGTCCCCAAGGCGATCGCGCTGTGACAGGTGATCACGATCCAAAAAGGGATATGGAACTCTTTTCCGAGGAGCCCCGCGCTGAAAAGAAGACTTGCGATGATCCCCATGGTCTTTTGCGCGTCATTGCCGCCGTGTCCCAAGCTGTAAAGCGCCGCAGAAGCGAGCTGGCCCTTCCTGAACCAGTGATCAACCCCCCCGGGAGAACTTTTCCGTGCAAGCCAGTTGACGATCACACCATAAAAACTCCCCAGAAGAAAACCCACCACCGGAGAGACAACGATAAAAGCCACTGTCTTGATAATACCGCCCCACACCAGAGATCCCGTGCCGGCCTTCACAAGCGCCGACCCCACCAGACCTCCGATCAGTGCGTGGGAAGAGCTCGTCGGCAATCCGAAATACCACGTGATGATGTTCCAAGCGCACGCACCCATGAGCGCCCCGAAGATGATCTGGCTGTCTACGATGTGGATATCAATGATCCCCTTCCCGATCGTATTGGCCACATGGAGCCCGAAGAAAAGGAACGCTATAAAATTAAAGAAAGCGGCCCAGAGCACAGCATGTTGCGGGGAAAGGACGCGGGTGGAAACAACCGTCGCGATGGAATTCGCGGAATCATGGAACCCGTTCAGAAAATCGAACGTGAGCGCGAGGACGACAAGAAAAAGGATCCACACAGTCATGATAGGCCCCGGATCAGGCGTGTTTTACCAAAATGGATTCGACGACGTGGACCACGTCTTCGCAAACATCGAGGACCGTTTCAGCGTCCTGATAGATATCCTTCCACTTCACTACCGCGACAGGATCTTTGGCATATTTTTCAAAAAGCTCGCCGAGCATATCGTCGCGCATCTTATCCCCAAGATTTTCAAGGTTATTCACCTCAATACAGGCCTTGAGAATGTCCTTGCTTTGCTTCATGTTGCGAAGACCTTTCACTGCTTGCGAAACACCTTTGACCGACATTTCGATCACCCGGGCAAATTCCGATAGATTCCTTTCCATGCTCAAGATCTTATAGACGCGAAGGCGCTTGGTGATGGTGTAAAGCATGTCGACGATATCGTCCATTTCTTTGGCGAGATCATGGATATCTTCGCGATCGAAAGGCGTGATGAAGGTGTTGTTCAGCTGGTCCATGATCTGATGAGAGACCTCATCCCCAAGATGCTCGATCTCTTTCATGATCCCGACCTCAGCCTCATCGATCTTGTAATCCGAAACCATTTTCGCAAAATGTGTGGCAGCCTGGACCGCATAATCCGCTTGTTTGTCAAAAAGATCGAAAAAGTTGGTTTCTTTTGGAAGAAGGAATCCAAACGCCATAATTTGCTCCTTTGTCTGTTCGACCGTGCCAGGAAGCCGCTTGGAACCGGCATCGGGCTAGCCCCGTGGGAAGGTTATTCATCAAACTAAAACGGGGACATGGTACTTTGCCACACCCCACACGTAAAGAAAAAAATGTGGCGTGGCGGGAAAGCGAGAAAAAGGGCGTTCCTCGGATTGGTAGAACGCGCGGTCGGGAGACCAACCGCTGCGCTTCAGCGTGATACTTTAAACTCGATCATGTTGTCTCAAAATGATGGCGGACTTCTTTCCCTTGCTTGAGATAGATCGTATCCTCGGCGATGTTGTTGGCAAGGTCTGCGATACGCTCGAGATTATGTCCAATCATCACGAGACTGAGCGCCTGCCGGACCTTGGAAGGATCTTCCTGCATCAGATCGGTCATATCGGTATAAAGCTTGTCATTATAGTCATCAACAGCGTCATCGCTCGACAAGACCTTGCGGGCAAGATCCACGTTTTCATTCATAAAGGAGTCCAGCGCATTACGGACCATTTTTTGAACGCTCCCGGTCATCGCTTCAAGAGGGAAACTCGTCTTCACAAAAGCTTCCCCTATAAGCACCTGGCTCTTTTGAGCAATATTCACCGCGTGATCCCCCATCCGTTCAAGATCGGTATTGATCTTGAGGATCATCGTAAGCAACCGGAGATCGCTTGCGACGGGCTGGCAAAGCGCGAAAAGAGAGTGCCCTTTTTCATCGATCTCGATCTCTAGCTGGTTGATGATCTTCTCCTCCTCAAACACCTGGGAGGCCAACTCGGAAGAACGCTTGAGGAGCGCCTCCACGGCTTTTTCGATGGCTCCCTCAACCAAAAGTCCCATCTGAAAAAGTTTTTCACGTAAAGCTTTGAATTCCTCCTGAAAATGACGTTCCATGATTTTCTCCTTTACCCCGTTAGAGACAGGAAGCGCTTTTAAAATCGCTTCCATATTTTCTATTTTAAAAAATCATTCTCCAAAAAACATCCCTGCTGACTCCCAACCTGATGCGCCGCACCCCGCCAGTCTCTAACGGGGTTTATCCAAATCTTCCGGTGATATAGTCCTCGGTTTCTTTTTTGGTTGGATTCGTAAAGATCATCTTGGTTCCGCCGTATTCGATCAGTTTCCCCATATAAAAATAGGCCGTATAATCCGACACGCGCGCGGCCTGCTGCATGTTATGGGTCACGATCACGATCGTATAATCCTTCTTCAATTCGAAGATAAGCTCCTCGATCTTGGCGGTCGCCAAAGGATCCAGCGCCGAACAGGGTTCATCCATCAGCAAAATCTCGGGACGGTTTGCGATCACGCGCGCGATACAAAGCCGCTGCATCTGTCCTCCGGAAAGATCCAAGGCGTTCTTGTGAAGGCGGTCTTTGACTTCCTCCCAAAGTGCCGCGGCCTTCAAACTTCGCTCCGCCGTCTCGTCCAAAACGGTTTTGTCGTTTTGCCCCGCAACCCTTAGGCTGTAAACCACGTTCTCATAGATCGTCTTGGGAAAAGGGTTTGACTTCTGAAAGACCATGCCGATGCGCTTGCGAATCTCGGTGACTTCAAGTTCGGGATCATAAATGCTCTGGCCCTTCACCAGAATATCCCCCGTATGACGGATGAAGTCGATCAGCTCGTTCATCCGGTTGATATTCCGGATCAGGGTGGACTTGCCGCATCCGGAAGGCCCGATGATCGCCGTCACCTTTTTCTCCGGAATCTCCAGGTCCACATTAAAAAGCGCCTGCTGACTTCCATAGAAGAAATTATACTTATTAATATGGATGCACGGGCTCAAAACTTCTTCGGGTGACCCCCCCGCAACTATTTCTCCCATATTTCTCATCGAAATAGAATCTCGTTCGGTCGGTTTCACTATAAATTCCTCCTTTAGATCGATGCTGGACATAGCATGATTTCCTTTTAAAAAGCCCGCAAAGCGTACTTTTTTCTCAAATGCTCCCGGATTACGATCGCGCCGAGGTTCAGGACCACCACAAGTGTTATCAAAAGAAGCGTCGTCGCGAACACCATCGGAATGGCGGCCTCCGAATCCGGCGATTGAAAACCAAGATCGTAAATATGAAAGCCCAGATGCATAAATTTCCTTTCCAGATGAATAAACGGAAAAATCCCGTCCAGCGGAAGATTCGGCGCGAGCTTCACCACGCCCACCAACATCAGCGGCGCCACCTCGCTCGCTCCCCGGGCCATCGCGAGAATGATACCCGTCAGGATCCCCGGGGCTGCCGCCGGGATCACGATGCGCTGGATCGTCTGCCACTTGGAAGCCCCGCAGGCGTAGGATCCTTCGCGCATACCGCGCGGAACCGATGCGAGGGCCTCTTCAGCAGCCACGATCACCACAGGGACGGTCAAAAGCGCCAGCGTAAGCGATGCCCAGAAGATCCCCCCGGTCCCAAACGTCGGCGTCGGAAGGGACTCTCCGAAGAACAATTTATCGATACCGCCGCCCACGAAATAAACAAAAAATCCGAGCCCGAAAACACCGAAAACGATCGAAGGAACCCCGGCCAGATTATTGATCGCCACCCGGACGCAGCGAACAAAGAACCCTTCCCGGGCATATTCCCGGAGATAGATCGCCGCCAAAACTCCGAAAGGCGTCACGGCGAGGCTCATCAGCACCGTCATCACAAACGTTCCAAAAATAGCCGGAAATACCCCTCCCTCCGTATTGGCCTCCCGGGGCTCCGTCGACAAAAAGGTCCAGATATTCTCAAGAAAAATCGCTACCTTTTGCCCCCAACTCAGCCGGTTCGGAAAATAAAAATCCACGATCTCTCCGACGGGGATCTCTTTTTCCTCACCGGATTCCAACCGGTAACGGAAGAGGTATTCCCCCTGGGCCGCTCTCAGCGCTTGGGCTTGCCGCGCGAGGTCCTGGTACTCACCATCGATCTTCTTGCGTTCCTGCTCGATCGCGTCCTCCCGGACCCGGGTAAAGGCACCCCGGCTCTTGAGTTTTTTTTCTTCGATCTTCAGCTGGCCCAGCCGGGAATTGATCGCTCCGATTTTTTCTTTTTCGATCTTCCGGATCTCGCCCCAGCGGTCAAGAACCTGGCGGTTCAGATCGCGCAGTCTTTGCATAAACGAAGAATCTCCGACGGAGAATTCCCCGCCCTTGGGATTTCTGAGTGATATGGCATATCCCAGGGCATCCCCGTATTCCATCCTTTCGATCTTCAGAATATCCCGGGGGTAGCGCACTTCTCCGAGAGATTCTTCATCGAAAAACTTGAAATTGATCCCGTAGACATCCTTATTGCCGAGAAAAAGCTGCCACTCCCGCGCTACGTGCGTCCCTGCGGCATCCTGGAATTTCTTGTCCTGCTTTTTTTTAACGATCCCCGCAACGCGCCCGGTAGAACCGATCTCCGAGGCCGTAGGACCCACCAGCTGAACCGACACCACCCTGCGGGGCCAGAAAACCTCGGTGCCTTTGACAAAAATAAGACCCATCAAAAAAACGATCATGACCATCCCCACCGCAAGCCCCGTTCCTGTCACCCAGACAAAAGGCTCCCCTTGGGGTTTTGTTTTTTTGTCGAACAAGCTCTCCTGAACGCGCATCATTTAGACCGTTCTGTATTTAGCGCGGAATCTTTGCCGCACCAGTTCTGCCACGGTGTTGATGACGAAGGTCATCATAAAAAGGATCAAAGCCCCGAGAAAAAGCGTCCTGTAAAGCGTGCTCAAATAAGGCGCTTCAGGGAGTTCGACCGCGATATTCGCCGAAAGAGTTCTCATGCCTGAAAAAATATTCAGATCCATAATAGGGGTATTTCCTGTCGCCATGACCACGATCATGGTTTCCCCGACCGCACGGCCGAGCCCGATCATCACGGCTGAAAAGATCCCCGCGAAAGCCGTGGGAACGACCACCCGGAGCGCCGTCTGCCACCGGCTTGCTCCCAGTGCCAAAGATCCGGAGATAAGACTCTTGGGAACATTCGAAAGGGCGTCCTCGGCGATCGTGAAAATTATCGGGATCACAGCAAACCCCATCATAAAGCCGACCACAAGCGAGTTCCTTTGAGTGAAAGGCGTCCCCGTCACTTCAGGCCACCAAAGCCGGAAATCCGCCACCTTTACCCCGGTCTGGGGATCCCGTACGACAAAAAGCCAACTTTCGAGCCACGGCCCCAAACTCCACCCAAGATAAGCCACACACAAAAGCACGGGCAGGATCGCCATCCATTCCGTGCCTGGAGCGATCCATTTCCTGTATTTAAGTGGAAGGCTTGTCCAGAACCATCCACAAAAAAAAGCCGCTGTGGGAAGAAAAATCGTCACAAGCAGCAGAGAGGGAACTTTCGTATCGATAATAGGCGCCAGCCACAAAGCCGCTAAAAAACCCAGAACCACCGAAGGCAGGGACGCCATGATCTCCATCGTCGGCTTGATGAATACCTTAAACCTGGGATGCGCGAATTGGGATGTGTAAAGGGCTGCCAGCAAAGCAATGGGCAGCGAAAAAACCAAGGCGTAAAAAGTTCCCTTCAAGGTCCCAAAAATCAGAGGGACCACGGAGAGCTTGGGTTCAAAATCATCGGAGGCTCCCGAGGATTGCCATGTGTAGCTTGGCGCCGTGTAGCCTTCGTACCAGATCTTTCCGAAAAAAGCCTTCCACCCGGCCTCCGGGTGCGGATCGTTGAATTTGTAAATATGGAGTTTAAAATTTTCATCCAGCAAAAAAAAGCTGTCGTACCGAGGTCCCAGACAAGCGTGCCGGACCCAGAAGGACATCTCTTTTTCCCAGCGGACCATCCCGGTCGTGCTGTAGCGGATCGAGATCAGCGAATCGTGTCCGATCAGGAACGCTTTATTACGAAGGCTGGGGCTAAAGAAAGTGGCGGGACCTTTGAGCGGCTCAAACTCCTTCGTCTTCACAAAGATCCGTTTCTTTCCTCCCTCCGGGATCAAGAGACTGAAGACGCGATTGACGCCCTGCCGGTTCGTCACAACAACGGAAACTCCCCCGTTCAGATAATCCATGGAACTGACTTCCGTGTCTTCCGATCCGTCGAAGGGTTTGAAAGTTTGTCTTAAGACAACTTCTTCGTCTCCGATCCCGAAAGAGTAAATCTCTCCTCGGTGATTGGCGACCAAAACTCCATCAGCGCTCGCATTCACCAGGATCTTCTTGGAGCCCCCTTCGATCTTATCGGATAGATCATAGACTTTATCCAATTCCATTTTCCCCTCGCTATAAAGCGTGCTTTCACGGATCATGCGCACGACTTGAACGCGAGAAGATGCGCCGGCCACGCGGATCATTCCGATAAGCTGAACATCCTCGGACTGCCCGTAAGCAAGGGCGGTAACAGCACCCCCGGAAGAAGCCGCTCCCAAATCGGGGTCGATCAGGGGCGTAACGGGCCTAAGATCAGGAACGATCGTCCTTGTCTCGCCCTCATACCGGGGGGTAAACCGAATGTCGAAGATCATGAATGATCCGTTTTCGAATCCCATGAGAAGCTTCTGCTTTTGAGTACTGTAAAAAAGCGATGTGACGGGGGTCTTGATATCAGCAGGCAGCTCGAATGGGATCTTTATCTGGGGCGCCGGAGGCTTCGACAGTTCAAAGAATGTGACCCGGCCGGACCGCTCCACCGCGAAGGGTTTTTCCCCCCATTCATCGGCGCCGATCAGCGCATAATCCGCCGAAGGGAGCTGCAACACCGCTTGTTCTTTCGCCCTTGGGGACTGGAGCAAGGGCAAGACTTGAGAGAAAACAAAGACAAAGATGGCAAAAACGGCGGCAATAACGCCCAGCCCGCCGAATTTAATAAAAAAATTCATAAAACGGTCAAAAAACAAAGTCGCCTTGGCCGTACGGAACCTTGAGGGGATCATCTCCGAATCTTCGTTATTATCCATAAGGACGGATCTCTGTTTCGAGCATGATAATCGAAAAAGACAGGCGCTTCAACTTCTGCGAAGCACCTGTCTTTTTTCGCGTTCTTGCGAGGCGCCCCAAGCTTTTCGCCCGGGCTGTTCCGGCCGCATTAGGACCAGTTTTACTCGCAACCTTTAAAGCCTTCCACCTACTTCGTTAGTTTCGCCAACTCTTCGTTGACCAGCTCCGGGTTCAAAGGATAGAACCCGTCCTTCACAACGATCTCCTGCCCCTTCTTTGACAGCACAAACTTCAGAAATTCCAGCGTCAACGGATCCAACGGCTCTCCGGGCTTTTTATTGACATAGATATTGAGAAACCGCGCGAGAGGATATTTCCCTTTTACCGCATTTTCCATCGTCGGTGCAATCCCGTTAAGCTTGATCGCCTTGACCCCCGAGGTCAAATACCCGATGCCGGAATAACCGATCCCGCCCAAGTCGCTCGCGACACCCTGAATCACGGCTGAGGACCCCGGTTGTTCTTTAACGGTATCTTTGTAGTCGCCTTTTTTAAGCGCTTTTTCCTTGAAATATCCATAAGTTCCGGAAGCGCTGTTACGGCCATAAAGTGAAATGGCCTTATTCATCCACGAACCCGCGCCCATCCCCAGAACGGCGCCCCACTTTTCATAGCTGGTACCGCCCTGCTTGAATGTCTTAGAGAAAATATTGTCCACTTCTTCCATGCTCAGGTTGCCGACGGGATTGTCCTTATTAACAAATACTGCGAGATTATCAATCGCAACCCGGATCATGGTCGGTTTGTAGCCATATTTCTTTTCGAACGATTCTATCTCTTCGGATTTCATAGGACGGCTCATAGGCCCGAGCTGAGAAGTCCCCTCCGTCAGCGCTGGAGGAGCCGTGGTGGACCCTTTTCCTTCGATCTGAATGTTCACGTTAGGATAGATCGCCTTGAACCCTTCCGCCCAATAAGTGTTCAGGTTATTTAGCGTATCCGACCCGATACTGTTCAGGTTTCCTGAAACACCACTGACCTGTTGATAATCAGCTATCGCTGGATCCACTTCCACTGCCAGCGCCGGGACAGAAGGCGCGAGCATCGCCATGATCATTAAACTGCTTAGCCACTTTTTCATAGGAACCTCTTTTGTTGTTGTTTTTAATTGCTTTCTTAGGGACAGGCATTCAATGACTGCCTGTCCCCTAAGTTATGACATTACAAAAACTGCGGAGCCAGCCCTCATTGGGGTAGACGGACCCAAGGGAGGAACCACCCGCTCTGAAGAAGATCATGAGAACTGGCTCCATAACCTTGCGCTCCTTAGAACTTCCAGGTCATATCGAGCTGGAACCGGTTCTGGTGTTCGTCCCGGATCCCGGCCGTGCCCTGGTTGAGATTGTTCACAAAGAACATGGCGCCGTTCAGGGTCACGTAATCTGTAAGGCTGTAACCGCCCTTGAACACATTTCCCGCTTTTCCAGAATGACCTGTGTTCCCAAAATCGCTATCATTAAAACCCGGCGTTGCGTTCGCTCCGATCCACTTGTAGGCATAACTCGCCATCCAGTCGCCTTTTTTCTTGGTTTCACCAAGCGTGATCCCTAAAGCGTAGGCATTACTGTTGTTGTTGCCGGCTACGGCCCAATCCGCTGCTGAGTTCCCGATATTGGAGACCCAGTCGAAATAAGTCGCGACTTTCTTGCCCATCACATACCAGGAAAGTTCATTATAGACTTCCCAGAGATTGAACGCTCCGGCAGCCAATGCTGTCGTGGAACCCGGCACCAGCGGATTCCCACGTGCCATCGAAACACCGCCGATAGTGAAATTACCATCGCGGGTATAGTCCCCAAAGTTATAGTAGGAGACAGCTGTCAACAACTTGATCGGCTTTTCGCTCATACTGGTGTAAAGTTCCGGATTAAGACCCATCTGGATCGCGAAAAGATTTGCATCGCCAGCACCTCTGACAGTGCTCTCTTCATCCAGAACGAACTGGCCGCCGAGCACATAGGCCTTCAGATTGAGATTGTCGGTCTTGAAAAGCTTCAGATCAACTTTCTCCGTGATACCTTCCGGCTTCACATCGCGGTCCCAAACGATATCAGAAGATCCCTTTTCAAAGGGATTGTCCATTTTACCGGCCGTGATGTTGAATTTCTCAATGGGACCGATCTTGGCCCAGTTCGGCGTATAAGAGCCGTAAGCCTTTTCAATATAAATAGGCTTCCAGCTGAAATCATTATCGAAAGTAGTATTTGTCGATGTCACATCGCTTGCAACAGCAGCGCTACCGGCCGTCGCGGCTGAAGAGGTCGGATATTCGCCCGAAGCAAGAGCAAACCCGGCATTCCATTCATCG
>CAZPCF010000056.1:0-9848 GCA_964585045.1 uncultured bacterium | reverse complement strand
GGACGCTTTTCTCGAGAAATTCGGCGGCGATTCCCTGGCGGAGATCCGTCGTAATTACGAAGGTTATTTAAAACATAGCCGTGTCTGACAATATTTATCTGATCGGCATGATGGGTTCCGGCAAGACCGAGACCGGGAAAATCCTGGCGGATCTGCTGGACTACGCGTTCGTGGATCTGGATGCCGAGATCCGGGCGAAAGAGGGGCGATCGATCCCCGAGATCTTCGCGGAATCCGGGGAACCCTATTTCCGCGGGGTGGAATCGTCGGTTTTAGAGCATTTTTCAAAGCAAAACTGGCAAGTGATCGCGACGGGCGGGGGTATTGTGTTGTGTGAAGAGAATGTGCGGCGCATGAAAAAGACCGGAAAGGTCATACTGCTTAAAGCGTCCGCAGAATCCTTGTGGCAGAGGGTCCGGTATGCCAAGGACCGTCCGCTCCTTAACAAGCCCGATCCTTTTGGTACGCTTCGGCAGATCTTAAGCGATCGCGAGAGCTTCTATGAGAACGCCTGCCATTTTTCCATACTGACGGACGGCAAGATCGCCGAGGATGTCGCAAGTGAGATCCAGGAAATGTTGAGGTCGAGAACGTGAGAACGATACGAGTCAAAAGCTTGAAGGGAAGTTACAAAATCTGTATCGGTCAGGGCCTGCTGGTGCGGAGCGGAGCATTGGCATCCAATGTTTTTTCGGCCGGGACAAAACTTATGATCGTTTCCCAGAGGAACCTCGCGCCTTATCTTAAGACGATCGCCGCTTCGCTTTCAAAAAAAGGATTTCAGATTTATTTCCATACGCTTCCGGACGGTGAGATCGCGAAATCCGGTGCCGAACTGTTCCGCCTCTCTTGCGCGCTGCTTGCCAAAGGATTTGAACGCAAGGACGGGATCGTGGCTGTGGGTGGAGGCGTGGTGGGCGACCTTGCGGGGTTTGCGGCATCGGTCTATCTGCGCGGGATCCGTTATGTGAATATCGCGACGACCTTGCTTGCGCAGGTGGACAGTGCGATTGGGGGGAAGACTGCGATCGATCTCAAGGAGGGGAAGAACCTCGTGGGGGCTTTTTGGCCCCCGGCTCTTGTGATCTCGGACGTGAGCGTGCTTCGCTCGCTCTCGCAACGGGAGCTTTGCGCTTCCTTGGGCGAGGTTGTGAAATACGGCGTGATCCGCGATCCCGCTCTTTTCAGTTTGTTGGAGAAAAACTGCAAAAGGATACTGCGAAAAGACCTCGGGGTGATCGAGAAGGTCGTTCTCACTTGCGCAAAGATCAAAGCCGGGGTTGTGAGTCGTGATGAGTTCGAGACGAAAGGGGAACGTGCGGTCCTTAATTACGGCCATACTTTCGCGCACGGGATCGAGGGGGCGCTTGGTTATGAGGGCCTGGTGCACGGGGAAGCAGTCGCGATTGGGATGATGATGGCCGCGCAGCTGGCTGCGGATCTTGGACTTTGTTCGCACGAACTTCCATGGCGCCAGATGAAGCTTCTTATTTCCATGAAATTGCCCGTCTCGATCAAAAAATTCAACTTGAAAACCGACGCGATCCTAAGAGTCATGATGACGGACAAGAAGAAAAGCAAAGGGACGCTCCGTTTTATCCTGCCGCGGCGTATCGGTCAGGTCACGATCGAAAAAGATATTTCCTTCGAGAACGTTCGTAAGATCCTTCGTCTCGCCGGCGCAAAATAAGTCTACTCTGTTCCCAGGGCCAACCCCTCAGGGCACCTCTTCTCTTAAGGTTCATTTAAATTAAATAAACATTGATTTAAAATCAATAATCTAATATGCTACGCTCATGAAAAAACAAAACTGTTCCGTCCCGTTGCAGGCGAAAGGACCCTGTTCATGACGTTCGCTATGGAAGAAGAGATCCGGGCGTTCCTAACCCTGAATCGGCTTGGTGTTGAAGGTAGACGCAAAACCGTGACATTTCTTTCGGAAGGGAAAAGCGCGCGGGAAATTATGGAGCGTATGGGATCCGAAGACCTGTTGAAGGAACTTCCGGTCCCGGAAAAGGTGCTTCCCCTCAATACGGAAAAAGAAATCGAGATCTGCGCGCAAAAGGGGATCCATTTCCTGCTCTATTCCGATAAGGATTATCCGGCCATTCTTAAAGAGATTTCGGACCCGCCGCTTCTTCTTTATAAAAAGGGGACCTTGCTTGAGAATGACCGGAATGCCATCGCCATTGTCGGGACGAGGCACCCGAGTTTTTATGGTCGAATGCAGGCGAAGCGCTTTGCCCAGGATTTGGCCGCGAGAGGGCTTACGATTGTTTCCGGGCTGGCGCGTGGGATCGACCAAGTTGCGCACGACGGTGCGCTTCATGTCTCTTATGGCCGCACGATCGCGGTGATGGGATGCGGGCTCGATGTGATCTATCCGAAGGAGCACGAGGGACTTTTAGAGCGGATCGCGGAGCGAGGCGCAATCTTAAGCGAATATCCCTTGGGGACACCGCCTCTGCCGGAGAATTTTCCACGGAGGAATCGTATTTTATCGGGGCTATCGTACGCCACGTTCGTGGTTGAAGCCCACTCGCGAAGCGGGTCCCTCATCACAGCACATCAGGCGGTTGAGCAGGGGCGGGAAGTTTTCGCGCTTCCGGGGCCTGTAGACCAGCTGACTTCACGCGGGACGCATCAACTCATTAAAGAAGGCGCGTGTCTTGTGGAAACGCCCGAAGATGTTCTGCTTGTCCTGGCGGACCGGTTGAAATTGGAAAATAAATTCGAGACGATTTCTGTTGAGCAACCAACCTTTCCGGAATTACGGGCCGATAGGCCTTTGCTATCTCAAACGGCCGAAGAGGGCCAAGCGCCTTTTTGTCGCAAAAAGGCGCCCGACACTTTTATTCCTGGGGAGGAGGCCGGCGTCATCGAGGAACTCTTGAAAGAGGAAGGACCGCTTGCACAAGACGAAATCCTCGAATTTACCGGGCTCGAACCTGCGAAGTTGCCATCGTTACTGCTGGGACTCGAATTGGCAAAGAAGGTCCGCCGGATCCAGGATGGGCGGTATGCTTTGCACTGTTAAGCTTCGGCGCATGCAGGTCGTTATTAATTAGGGTCAGGGCGGGAAAAAGGTTTTGACAGACGGGTATTTCCTCTATAGAGTTTTGTGTGAAAACCATGTCTTGTTAAAGAAAAAAGTTCTTTCAACGAAAGGAGTCAAAGATGGAAGGATTGGTGCCAGCAAGTAAGGGAAAGAGGTTCGCGGCGGGTCTGATCGATCTGGTCGTTATTCCCATCGTTCTCGGGGTCGTGATTGGTTTGGTCCTTTTGGCGGCGCCGGATATGGTGCGTAGCATTGTACTTGTGATCGTCAACATTCTCTGGTTGGTGTTCCGTGATGCGGTCTATTCTCCGGGACGGGCAATGGTCAAGATCAAGCTCGTCAGCCTCACGGGAGAGAAGGTCACGATCATACAGGCCTCGATCCGGAACATTCTCCTGATCATTCCGTTCGTGCTTGTGGTTGGGTATCTCATCGAGATCGTGATGCTGCTCGCCAAGGGGCATCGTCTCGCGGACAATTGGGCCAAGACACAGGTCGTCGAAGTTTAAGATCTTGTTTTTAGAAAAATCTTTTCAGAAGGGGACAGGCAACCGTTGAATGCCTGTCCCTTTTTGTTTACTGTGAAAAAAAAGAGGGAGAGAACAGGGCATGAATAGCACTCCGACGATCGGCAAGATGATCGGATTTTCTTGGGCGAAAAGCCGGGAGATCCTTTTCCCGTTCAATTTCAAGCGCTGGCTCAAGATCTTGGTCATCGTTTGGCTCGCCGGCGCGGGCATCCAAGGGTTTAGCGCGAATTTCAAAGTTCCGACAAAACAAGCCAGATCC
Organism: uncultured bacterium; assembly: GCA_964585045.1. GTDB lineage: Bacteria > Omnitrophota > Omnitrophia > Omnitrophales > Aquincolibacteriaceae > Aquincolibacterium. The sequence continues at coordinate 6,001 of CAZPCF010000056.1, read as the reverse complement.
TCTTCTGTGCCTCAAAAAATCGCTATTCCAAAACTTCCTCCCGGGATGCTGCCGCAGAGGGTCGAAAAGATGTCTCAAATCCCGCCGGCCGTTGGGACGCTGGGTTCTTCTACGAAGCAGGGTCAAGCGCTGCCGCAAAAGGGTGTAAGACCCCTTTCTATCAGTCAAGATTCGGATCGTATCGCGAAACTCAAAGCAAAAATGGAGCACACGAAACACAAGACAGGTCCCGTTATGCTCGCGGTGCTTGTGGCCGGAATAAGCCTTCTCGGGATCGGTTTAGTGGCTCTCATGGTGTTCTTTCTGTGGCTCTCAAGCCGGTTCAATTTTGTGCTTTTGGATACCCTTGTGACACAGGAGCCCGTGATCAAGAAACCCTTCAAAAAGCATGAAGAGGCGGGGAATTCCTACTTTAAATGGTTGCTGGCCTTCCTGGGGATCAGCCTCGGCGTGTTTTTGGTCATCGGGCTTATCGGCGCGGGACTTTTGGGAATTGCAAAAGGGCACATGGCCTTAAGCATTACACTCGGAATTTTTATCGGGTTTCTGGCGCTGGTAATTCTTCTAGGCATAATCATTATCGGAATTCTGATGCGCGACTTCGTATTGCCGGTCATGTACCGCGAAAAGATCCCGGCGATGAGCGCGTTGAATAAATTCCTGAAAGCGGAAGCGTTCGCTTTTGGAAAAGTTTTTCGATACCTCCTCGTGATCTTGGGGCTCTGGATCCTTGCCACGATCATTCAAAGTATTGTCGGCATTCTTGCGGTGATCGGTGGAGTGATCGCGGGCGGCATGGTGGCTATTCCGGGGGTTATCTTGCTCAAAGCTCTCCCGCTCCTAAAACTTCCGCTTATCGTTCTCGGGAGTCTTGTGGCAATAGCGCTCATCCTGGCTATAATCGTGGTGGTGGGTATGGTCCTGTTACCGGTGGTGATCTTCTTCCGGGTGTTTGCGTTAGCCTATTTGACGCGTCTTTATCCCGATTGTGATTTGTTAGGATTTTTAGGAAAGGTTCCCTGAAAATCCCGGGTAGCGAATAAGGGTCCTCTTGGAACGAAATGGTCCGTTATTACCTCCGCCAAGTTTTTAAAGATGTGTTAGGCTTCTACTAGTGAGATGAAAGACATGTCTAAGCGAAAACGTTCAAAAAAACAAAAGCGCGCCGGGAAAAAGACAGAAGGGTCCCTCAAAGAGATCCTTTCCCTTTATGCCAAGCTCGCGGACCTCAAAAAGGAAATGGGCAAGGTGGCCGAGGGCGGGGAGCGGGCGGATGACCGCCTGACGGACATTGAGGTTCATGTGAACATCCTGGCTCGGCTTTTCACCACGCTTTGTATTGAGAAACTTGGAATTCGTATCGGGACGTTGAAGCGTCTGGTTCGGCGCGTTGAAAAAGAAGCAGTGCGTGATTCCCAGATCATGGAACTCGAGTCCCTTTATAAGCTTTCCCATGGGACCTCCAAGAAGACCCCTTCGGCCAACGCTAAACCCAAGGATGATCCTTGGGAGCAAATTTCTTAACCTCTCTTCAATAAACGAGTTGCAAGCGTCCGATAAACTTGCCGTTTACAATCTTCCTCATTTTGTTTAGAATCCCTTCACTTTATCCAACCTCGATCCGGTCTTGAATTCTTAGGGAGGCATTGTGGCAAAAGCGAAGAAGAACATAAAAGCTTCAAAGAACGCGAAAGGACCCAAACACCTGGTGATCGTGGAGTCGCCGGCCAAGGCTAAAACCATCAATAAGTTCCTGGGCAAGGATTTCCAGGTCGTGGCGTCCATGGGCCACGTCCGGGACCTTCCGAAGAGCCGGATGGCTGTCGATATCGAGCATGACTTCACCCCGGAATACATCATTATCCGCCGGGCCCTCAAAACGGTCAAACAGCTCAAAAAGGACGCCGAAGACAAAGAAACCATCTATGTCGCACCTGATCCGGACCGGGAGGGCGAGGCCATCAGCTGGCATCTTGCCCATATCTTTTCAGAAGAGGGTCACGGTCCGAAGATCCTTAGGGTGGAATTCAACGAGATCACTAAAGAGGCTGTGCTGAAGGCTTTTGACCATCCCCGCGCGATCGACATGAATCTTGTGAATGCCCAACAAGCACGCCGCATTCTGGATCGTGTGGTTGGGTATCAATTGAGTCCGCTCCTTTGGAAGAATGTCGGGCGCGGGTTGAGTGCGGGCCGGGTGCAGTCAGTGGCGCTCAAGTTTATCGTGGACCGCGAGCGTGAGATCCGGAAATTCATACCGCAAGAATACTGGACATTGGACGCAAGGCTTTCCGCTGTTGAGGGTCCTGAGCAGTCGAAGATCTTCCTTTCCCGGCTTGTGCAGATCGATAAGGCAAAGCCTGAGCTCAAGACCCAGATCGAGATCGACAGGATCAAACAGGAACTTCAGCATCTCCCTTTCCAGGTCTCAAATATTGAGAAGACCGAAAAACGCCGCAAACCGCAGGCGCCCTACTCTACAAGCAAGCTCCAGCAAGAAGCTTACAGCCGGCTCGGGTTCTCAGCCGCGAATACAATGCGCATCGCGCAGAAACTTTATGAAGGTGTGGAGCTCGGAGACGAAGGCAGCGTGGGTCTCATTACGTACATGAGAACAGACTCCGTGAATGTTGCCGTTTCTGCACAAGAGGAAGCCGCGCGTTACATTCGCGAGAAATTCGGAAAAGATTATCTTCCCGAAAATCCGCCGGTCTATAAGTCCCGCAAAGGTGCGCAGGAGGCTCACGAGGCCGTCCGTCCGACCTCGGCTTTTCGCATCCCGGATTCGGTGAAGGACTACCTCGAAAGCGATGAACTGAAACTCTACGAACTTATCTGGAGAAAGTTCCTTTCATCCCAGATGGTGCCTGCGGTCGATGAACATACGGCTATTTCGATTCTGGCCGGAGCTCCGCCCGCACTGCAGGACGAGGCTCGCCCGTCTTCGCAGGGCGGCAAATATGAATTCCGCACGACCGGCAAGCGCAATCTTTTTCCGGGATTTACCGCCGCATTCGGCGAGATCAAAATTGAAACAGAGAATTCCAAAGAAGCTGAAGAGGCCGAAGCTCCGGAAGCGGTGGAGCTTCCTGATCTCAAAGTGGGGCAGAAGCTGACGCTTCACGAACTCCTGGGCGAACAACATTTTACAAAACCACCGGCGCGGTTCAATGACGCGAGTTTGATCAAGCTGCTCGAAGAAAAAGGCATCGGCCGCCCGAGTACCTATGCGCCCACGATCTCAACCATCCTGGGGCGCATTTATGCCGAGCGCAAGGGCGGTGCGCTCATGCCCACCGAACTCGGCGAGACGGTCGTGGACATTTTGGTGCAGCATTTCCCTACGATTTTGGATACGGAGTTTACAGCGCTCATGGAGGAAGAGTTAGACGAGATCGAAGAAGGGAAATTGGAATGGGTGAAGGTGCTCAAGGATTTTTACGGGCCTTTCGGCGAGTTTTTGGCGCGCGCACAGACCGAAATGAAAAGCGTCAAACAGGCGCCCATCCCTACGGATTACAAATGCGACTTGTGCGGCAAACAGGTTTTCATTAAATTCGGGCGGTTCGGAAAATTCATGGCCTGTTCCGGATTCCCGGAATGTAAGTACACGCGTTCTCTCCCGACAGGATTCTTTTGCCCGGAGCCGGGCTGTGGCGGAGAACTGGTGAAACGCCGGGCCAAGGGCCGCCGGGCGTTCTACGGCTGTTCAAATTATCCGAAATGCACGCATGTGGTCAATGAACTGCCGAAAAAAGAAGACGCTACCGAAGCTTCGTTTGAAGCGCCATGAGCCCAAGAACATGAATAAACGGGTTGAAGATTTCCTGAATTTTCTCGCGACCGAAAAGGGCGCCTCGGAGCATACGACCAAAAATTATGGGATCGATCTCCGGGAATTCATGAAATTCATCGCGGAGAAAGAACTTAACGACTTGACCTATCTTGACATCCGTTCCTTTTTGGCGTTCCTGAAAACCCGCGAGTACAGCAAAAGCTCTATTTCCCGCAAGCTCGCCTGCCTTCGCTCGTTCTTCAAATATTTAGTACGCGAAAATATCCTAACACAAAATCCCGCGGCGGGGATCGCGACCCCCAAAAAAGAAAAACGGCTTCCCTCTTTCATGAATCCCGATGAGATCACCAAGCTCCTCGACGCTCCGGCCAAGAATTCTTGGGAGGAAAAACGCGATAAGGCGATTCTGGAGATGCTTTACAGCTCCGGGCTTCGCGTGAGTGAACTTGCGGGGCTCAATCATGACGACCTGGATTTTTTTGGCGGTCTGGTCCGGGTACGTGGCAAAGGGAAAAAAGAACGCATTGTTCCCGTGGGGCAGACGGCATTGAATAGCCTGCGCACTTATTGGGATATGAAAGCGCCGCGAGAAACCGCGAACGCGATCAAAAAGCCTCTTTTTATCAGCCGGATCGGGAGCCGTCTCACGGACCGGAGCGTCCGGCGCATGATCCTGAAATATGTAAAAAGAACAGGGCTTGGAAAAGAGATCTCGCCCCACACGTTCCGTCATTCTTTCGCGACGCACATGCTCGATCGTGGAGCGGATCTGCGGAGCGTTCAGGAGCTTTTGGGGCACGCGAACCTCTCCACCACGCAGATCTATACGCATGTGACAACCCAGCGCCTTAAAGATGCCTATGCGGCTGCGCATCCAAGGGCATAAGATAAACATGAGCACCATGTCCAAGATCCGGTACTGGGCATGGTTTCGGGATTGAGATGATCAGAACCTTTTTATACAATCTGGCATTTGTGACGTTCGGGATCTTTTATTTTCCGGTTTTTTGGGTAAAACTTCGCCAGGCCGAGGACCCGAGCGCGCTCTGGCGGGAACGCCGGGGGATCTTCCCGAAGGAATGGGCCAAAAAATTCGCCCTGCCCACCGGCCAGGCAGGCGGAAAGAAGATCATCTGGCTTCATGCCGTGAGCGTGGGGGAGGTGATGGCCATTGAAAAATTCATCCAAGAATGGCTTGCCGTGGCACCGGAATATGAGTTGTTGCTGACGACCGTTACGCCGACCGGGCAGAGGATCGCAAAGAAATTTGCGGGCGTGAGGGTCCATGTCTGTTATTTTCCGTTCGACTTGACCCCGGTTGTAAAGCGCTTTTTCGATCTTTTCAAGCCCGTTTGTTTGCTGCTCGTGGAAACCGAGATCTGGCCGAATCTCTTGACCGAAGCCAAGCGACGGAATATTCCGGTGGGGGTGATCAACGCCCGGCTTTCAGAGCGCTCGCTCAAAAGGTACAGGATCTTTCCATGGCTTTTTAAGCCGCTGTGGGAAAATCTGAGTTTTGTGCTCGCGCAATCGGAAGAGGATGCAGCCCGTTTTCGAAAGTTGGGTGTTACGAAAGAATCCGTGCGGGATATGGGAAACATGAAGTTCGACCAATCATCGGCCTCCGATACATTTAAAAGGTTGCCGATGACAGTCCCAAACGGCCATAAAAAAGTTGAAGAAAGTTTGGGGCAGGCAGAATGGTCCACGGATGCGGCGGGGTTGAGGCAGGCCTGGGGGTATGACTCCGAAGATCTTGTGTGGATCGCGGGCAGTACACATCCGGGGGAAGAAGAAATGCTCATGGTTGCTTTTAAAGCGTTGCTCGAGCGGTTTCCCACGCTCAAGTTGATCCTTGCGCCGCGTCACATCGAGCGTTCGGAAGGGCTTTTAAAGCAATCGGAGAAATATGGTTTTAGTATGGCTTTATCAACAAGCCCAACAACCGTTCATGAAAATAAAATGGAAGTTGAGGCAGGAAAGGAAAAAAAGAATCCGGGACCCGCGGTGTGGGTCTTGAACCAATTGGGTGTTCTCAAGAATTTGTACGGAATCGCGGACCTCGTGTTCATGGGCGGGAGCCTGATCCCTCACGGAGGTCAGAATCCGATCGAGCCCGCGCATTTTGGCAAAGCAATACTCCATGGACCGCATGTTTTTAACTTTCACAAGATTTACCACCAGCTCGACCGTGACGGTGGCGCT
>CAZPCF010000055.1:6047-9892 GCA_964585045.1 uncultured bacterium | reverse complement strand
CGCGGCTTCCGGCATGATCATCGAAAGGGGCCGTTTACCTTCCATGGTTCGCCCTGATGATAAAACCGTTTCCAAGAGCGTTGTTCTCCACCGCCAGGAAGGCGATGTATCGCAAAAAGACCGCGAGCGGCTCTTGAAACAACGCCCCGCAACGCTCTGGCTCACAGGTTTGAGCGGATCAGGGAAATCCACCGTGGCTTATGAGGTCGAGAAAAAGCTTATGGCGGCGGGACACCTGTGTTATGTCCTGGACGGCGACAATGTCCGGCATGGCCTCAACCGCGACCTTGGGTTTTCCCCGCAAGACCGTAGCGAGAATATCCGTCGCGTGGCTGAAGTCGCGCGCCTCCTGAACGATGCCGGCATGATCGTGATCACCGCGTTCATTTCCCCCTACCGCGAAGACCGCGAAGAGGCCCGGAAGATCATCGGGGAGAACCGTTTTATCGAGGTGTTTCTGGACGCGCCCATCGAGGTCTGCGAAAAAAGGGACCCCAAAGGCCTTTATGAAAAAGCCCGGGCTGGCCTCATTCCGGAATTCACGGGAGTGAATGCCCCCTATGAGGCCCCCGACGCCCCCGCGCTTTGGATCAAAACCGGCGAATTAGCCGCCGATGTTGCTGCCGAGGATATCTGTCTGCATTTGAGAGAAAAGGGGTTCTTGGAGGAAGCTCGTTAGGCGGCAGAGGGTCCGGTATCCGGGGGCGACTCTGTTGCGTTGGGCTTGACAATCCATAACTCATAATTTAACATGTAAGTATACAAATCAGTATACTTATGGGTGGAATATGAACCATTCAGAGCGTTTTAAAATACTCATGGAATCCGGTCGGACGGTGTTTACGCCTCTGGATCTGCGCATGTTATGGCGGGTAAATACGCTGAACGCCAAGATCAGTATCGTGCGTATGGTAAAAAAAGGTCTTGTGGTCCGGTTGGCCGCAGGCTTCTACGCCCTGAATGACCGTTACAACCGGTACGAGCTTGCCAACAGGGTCCTGTCGCCCTCCTATGTATCCTTCCAGTCCGCGCTTTTTCATGCGGGGATCAATTTTCAGGCCCGCGACGAGATCGGATCGGTGGCCCTGCGGGATCACCGGAAGAAGGTCGGGAATACGCTCTATACCCATGCGGCCATGAAACAAGATCTTTTTTTTAATATCAAAGGGGTCGTGACGCGTGAGGGGGTAGCGATGGCATTGCCCGAGCGCGCGATCCTGGACAGCTTCTACTTTGGGTATCTTCCGGACATTGATGACGCTTCAAAGCTGAATAAGACATTTCTTGAGAAACTAAGCGCGCTTTACCCAAAAACGGTGCAAAAAAAAGTTCGGGGGCTTCTATGAGCCGCCTTTTTGATCCGGATGTTCACAAGCGGTATCTGTCGCTTTTGCTGACGGAACTGGCCAAAGCTTTCCCCGAGAAGATCGCCTTTAAAGGCGGGACCTGCGCTTATTTTTTTTATAACCTTCCGAGGTTTTCGTTCGATCTTGATTTTGACATGCTCCGGGAGTTCAACGCCGGGGACGCGGACAGGTTCCGTGAAGTTCTTTCGCGGCATGGGCAAGCGAAGGAATTCCGGGACAAGCAGAACACGCTTTTCTGCCTTTTTGATTACGAGAAGGGACATCCCAATATCAAGGTCGAGCTGGGCCGGCGCGTATGGAAGAATAACGTTTATAAACCGGTCTGGTTTTTAGGAGTGCCCCTTGCCATTGCCGATGAACGAACGGTGCTGACCAATAAACTTGTTGCCCTGACCGACCGGAAGACCGCGGTCGCGAGGGATCTTTATGACAGTTGGTATTTTTTGAAGGCGGGATTTTCCGTGAGCGAGGCTCTTGTCATGGAGCGTACGGGAAAGGACCTTGCGGCGTATCTTAAAGGGGCGATGGGCTTTATCAGAAGGACCTATACCCCGCGCAACGTCCTGCACGGGCTCGGCGACGCGCTGGATGAGAAACAAAAGTCGTGGGCCAAAGATCATCTGGTGCCTGAGACGATCCTGGAAATGGAAAAACGGATCACAAAGCAGGGTTGAAGCCATTCGTGCCACGAATAAGGTGCCCGAAGCCCCCGCGCTTTGCATCAAGACCGATGAATTGGCGGCGGACCTCGCTGCGGAGAATATTTGCCGCTATCTGGCCGAGAAGAGATTTTTGATCTGAGCAGTCGTCCTGAGGCTGGAAATGGATCCCCGAACCGAGACCCGGTCTCGAATTTGAGACCGGGTCGCAAATGGGCCACCATTGTTGAAGAGACGCGAACTTAGAAAGCCGTTTAGGAGGGACTCATGTCGGAACAAATAGTACCCCTCAAGCAGTACCTTCGTTTGAAAAAAGCCATCGCCGGTGAGCTCATGGCGGGCGCCGAGCGCGTCAGGCGGACTTACCGTGAAGAGGTCGTGCGGTTTGATCTCCGTCCTAAAGTCGTCACGATGCCGTTTCTCCTCGAGGGTTTTAGTTTTTTTGAAGGGGGGGATGGTGTGTGTATTCTCCAAAAGAAAAACCTGCGGCTTGTAACCCGTAGCGGATGGCTTGCAGCCGGCGGCGGGGGGCATATTTACGATAGAAAAAATGCAGGTTTACAATAAGTTTCCTATTTGCTATCCTTCAGGCATGGATATCAAGACTCGTATCCTCCGGTTCGTTAAACGGAAAAAATTCATCCGGACTGCCGATGTGGTCCGTTTCGCCGGGATCTCCCGTCAAGCTGCGGCCAGACACCTCAGGGAACTTGTCATCACCCGCAAACTCTCCAGAGAAGGAACGACCAACCGCGCTCGCTACACTTTGTTCGATCCGAAGCGCGCCGCTTCTTCTGAGATCCCCATGATCGATCTCTGCTATAGTCTCCGGGGACTTGAAGAAGACCGCGTCTGGGAACATCTGACCCGCAGAGCGAACCTGACCCGAAAATTGTCCGCTCCGGCGTTCAAGATCGTCCAGTTCGCTTTCACGGAAATTCTCAATAATGCCATCGATCACTCACACGCAAGCCGGGTACGCATCGAACTCCGGCTCGACCGCGGAACGCTGATCTTTAAGATCGTGGACCGGGGGATCGGGGCCTTTCAGAGCCTAAGAAAGAAATTCAAGCTCAAGGATCATTTTGAGGCCGCGGAGCATCTGCTCAAAGGCAAGCAGACAACAGCGCCGGCCCACCACTCCGGCCAGGGGATCTTTTTTACTTCCCGGATCGCGGATCATTTCGTGCTGGCAAGCGCTGCGGTCAAGCTGGATGTCAACAACACTCTCGAAGACATCGGCTTGCTCGATATCAAGCCTGTTCGAGGCACGGAGGTCACGTTTGTTCTCAAGCAAAGATCCCGCAAAGACCTCAAGGCTCTTTTTGATGAATTCACTGACAGCGATCTCACCTTTGATAAAACCGAGATCCGGATCAGGCTTTCGAGGACGGCGCCCGGAGGCTATGTCTCGCGTTCGGAAGCGCGCCGTTTGTTGTTTGGCCTGGAAAGTTTTAAAAGAGTCGTGATCGATTTTAACAATGTTCATGGTATCGGTCAGGGGTTTGCGGACGAGATCTTCAGGATCTTTCGCCAAAAACATCCCGGGATCCGCCTCGAGCCTGTCTCTATGTCGCCCAGTGTCGCTTTTTTTGTGAAACGTGCGCTGCGAGATATTTGAGGATCGAAAGATCAACGGGGACTGTTGATCTGCCATGAGGCTCCATGAGTTTCCGGGCATAAACGCCCTCGGGAGACATGCCAAAACAGCTGGTAACCTCTAAGCAATATCATCGTTTGCAAAAGGCCATCGCCGGTGAGCTCATGGCGGGCGCCGAGCGCGTCAGGCGGACCTATCGTGAAGAGGTCGTGCGCACCG
>CAZPCF010000055.1:0-6037 GCA_964585045.1 uncultured bacterium | reverse complement strand
GCACCGCATGGAACATCGGAAAGATCCTGCGGGGAACGCTGGGGCTTGAGGATCATCCGGGTACCGCAAATGCCGCGCTGGTCGCGCGCCTCTCCCGGGATTTTGACCGGCCCGATTGTTTCTTTTACGATGCGGCCAAGTTCCATCGTTTGTATCCCTCAAAAGCGCCCACCGCTCTCAGCTTGTCACATTACTCACTTTTGATCCGCATCGAAGACCCCCGAAGGCGTCTCGCCCTTGAAAAGAAAGCCCTCGTCGAGGGCATGAGTGTTAAAGATCTTAGGATGTACACGCGCCTGGATCCCGGGCAGGTCTCAACGGGCGGGGACAGTGCTAAGCTGTCCGTCGAGCGCGGGTGTTTGTACCATTACCGTGCGACACACGCGCCGGCAGACGGGCGTATGCTCATTGATATCGGTTTTGGCATTGAGCGGGACGTTCGCTGTAACAGTAAAAGGAGCTTTCATTCGGGGCTCATTGTGCGCGCGGTCCGGGTCGTCCATGGTCGCCAGGACGGCCCCATCCCGCCCAAAGGCGGGATGAAAGGTATTGGAACCGAAGATTATTCCGCAAAGATAGCGCCCTTTGACAAGAGCCGGCTTTACACCTACGCGGCCTCGCTTGTGCGAGTGATCGACGGGGATACGCTTATCGCGCGCGTCGACCTGGGGTTCCGCACATGGAAAACCGAGACGTTCCGTCTTCGCGGGATCGACGCGCCTGAGCTCACATGCGCGCTGGGACAAAAGGCCAAGGCAGAGGTGGCGGCGCGACTCAAGCCATGCGCCTGTCTTGTGATCAAAACCTACAAGCAGGAAAAATTCGGCCGTTTTCTAGCGGATGTGTTCTACCAGAGGGAAGCGGGGGTTGACCGGGAGCGGATCCTGAATGAGGGCGCCTTCCTGAATCAGGAGCTTCTGGATGAGGGGCTGGCGGTGCCGTATGAAGGGGAGACTTGAGACAACAGACCATAGACTATAGACAGCAGACAAAAAGCTTACGAAGCGTGCTGCACCGAGGGCAGATGAAGGATGGCGCTAGCCAAAACAAATCGCGGGTGGCGGGGGCCCTTGCGATCAAGGCTTGAAGAGTGAGTGACAATCGTGTACATTATGAGTGACGCTATGATACCGTTTGACATTGAATTTCAGAAGTGAACGGTACAGTACCGCGATGCATTAAATCAATTGGAGCGCAGTCCTAGTGCGCAGGGAGGTGACGTTATGAAATTTATTACTGTGAGAGATCTGCGGGGAAAGCCGGCTCAAGTGTGGAAGCAGTTGGCCAAGTGCCGGGAGATGGTCCTGACGCTGAACGGGAAGCCGATCGCCATTATTTCCAGCACGTCCGAAGACCCTCTGGAAAAGAATCTTGCGGAGCTGCGGAAGGCTCAAGCGATTTCAGCGGTTGAGTCGATCCAGGCCGAATCGGTCCGTAAGGGCCTTGACAAAATGACGATGGCGGAGATCGATGCCGTGATCCAGGATGTCCGAAGGGCGCGCAGAGCATGAGAGTTGTGCTCGACACCAACGTGCTCGTTTCCGGGCTCATTTCACCCGGGGGGCCGCCGGGGATGATCCTCAGCATGGTCATAAATAAGAGCCTGCGCGTTTGTTACGATCCAAGGATCTTGGCAGAATACCTTGAAGTTTTACAGCGCCCAGAATTCGACATCTCTGCTGATCGGATCTCGGGGCTTCTTGCGCAAATCACTGCATCCGGCGAGGGGGCCCAGGTTTCCGCTTTGCAAATGCCGTTGCCGGATCCAGACGACATGGCATTTCTTGAGGTGGCCCTGGCTGCCCAAGCGGAATGCATCATCACCGGTAATCTGAAGCATTTTCCATCTTCTTGCCGGCAGGGAATGCGGGTTTTTTCTCCCGCTGAATTCCTGGAATTTTATCGTGATCAGCAGGATCGTGCCGGCGGCATGGTCAAAAGTCCCTCCGCAAAATACCGGATCCGCGATACCGGTGATATGGAGTGGACACCCGCAGAGGTGGAACAGGTCATTCAGGGCATACGCCGGAGCACCCAGACCGGGAGGATCAAGCCGCGCGGCCGAAAAGCTGTAAAAAATCTTTTGCGGAGATGAAGGATGGCATTTTGGGTTTTACCTGTTTGAGTTTATTATCCTTTCGAATATAATGCCACAAACGGAAAGGATGTGAACCGTGCTGGATAAAGAACAGATCTTGAAAACGATCAAGGAGCATCGGACGGAGATCGGCCGTTTCGGCGTTACGCGGCTCGCCCTTTTCGGATCCTACGCTCGAGGAGAACAGAAGGCTTCCAGTGATCTTGATTTTCTTGTGGAGTTAACCCCCAAAACATTCGATGCCTACATGGGCCTAAAGCAATACCTGGAAGATTTGTTCGCCTGCCATGTCGACCTCGTCTTTCCCAATACCATCAAATCACGTCTTCGCCCCCGCATTATTGGAGAGCTCGTTGATGCCGCGTGATCATCTGGTTTACCTGGAAGATATCGTTGAAGCCATCCAGCGGATCCAGGATTACTCCAAAGGCTTGACCCAGGAGCAATTTGCCAAGGATCCAAAAACCATGGATGCTGTGGTTCGCAACCTCGAGATCCTTGGCGAAGCTGTCAAAAAAATCCCTGAAATGGTTCGGGCCCAGAATCCTGATGTTGAGTGGAAAAAGATCGCCGGGCTCAGAGATATTCTCATTCATGAATATTTCGGCGTTGACGCTGAGATCATTTGGGATTTTATCTCTGAAAAGCTGCCTTCGCTTCTGCAACAAACAAGAGCCATTTTAAAGAAGAATTAAAAATATTCGTGAACATCCTCGGCATTTCAGCTTTTTATCATGACAGCCCGAACTCTTTATTTCTTTTCAAAAATGATAGTTTGGGCAGCCCCATCCCGCCTTCGTGGCGGCGGGATGATAAGTATTGGGACAGTGCGGCATGAACATTCTCGGTATTTCAGCTTTCTACCACGATAGCGCCGCTTGCTTGGTTAATGACGGGGAGATCATGGCCGCGGCGCAGGAAGAGCGCTTCACGCGCAAAAAGCATGATTTCTCATTCCCGAAGCACGCTATCGATTTCTGCCTGAAAAAGGGCGGACTCAAAGCCTCAGAGCTTGATTGCGTCGCGTTCTACGATAAACCCTTCATCAAATTCGAGCGCATCCTCGAAACCTATCTTGCTTACGCCCCGCACGGCATCGCCTCATTCCTCCAGGCTATGCCGCTTTGGATCAAGCAAAAACTCTGGATGAAGGATTACCTCCAGACCGAGCTTGGTATCGAATCATTGCGTAGGGCAGGTTTAAACCTGCCCTACCGCGAAACGCCGACAAAGATCATTTTCCCCGAGCATCATGAGTCGCATGCCGCGTCCGCTTTTTTCCCGTCGCCTTTTCAGGAAGCCGCATTCCTGACCATGGACGGCGTGGGCGAATGGACCACCACAAGTTACGGTGTGGGGAAGGGAAATAAGGTCGATATCCTGGCTGAGATCAAATTCCCGCATTCCTTGGGCCTTCTTTATTCCGCGTTCACGTATTACACGGGCTTCAAGGTCAATTCCGGCGAGTACAAGGTCATGGGCCTTGCCCCGTACGGCAAACCGGTCTACAAGGACCTGATCCTGAAAGAATTGATCGACCTGAAAGATGACGGCTCGTTCAAACTCAACATGAAGTATTTTGATTACTGCGCCGGCCTTCGCATGACGAACAGCCGTTTTCACAAACTCTTCGGGACGCCTCCGCGGAAACCCGAATCCCGCGTCACGCAGCGCGAGATGGACCTCGCCCGTTCGATCCAGGAAGTGACGGAAGAAGTGATGCTCCGGATCACGCGGCACGTCCATAAAGTAACGGGGCAGAAGAACCTGTGTCTTGCCGGCGGCGTGGCCCTGAATTGCGTCGGCAACGGCCGCATTCTCCGCGAAGGACCGTTCGAAAATATCTGGATACAACCCGCCTCAGGCGATGCCGGCGGTGCCGTGGGCGCGGCCTATTTCGGCTGGTATCAATATCTTGAAAAACCGAGGACCGCGAATGAAAAAACGGACACGATGCGCGGATCTTATCTTGGCCCTGAATTTTCAGACACCGAGATCGAAGCGTTCCTGTCGAAGCATGAGATCCCATTCACGCGGCTTGAAGATACAGAGCTTCCGGGAAAGATCGCGGATCTGATCGCCCAAGAAAAAGTGATCGGCTGGTTCCAGGGCGCCATGGAATTCGGCCCGCGGGCGCTGGGCGGCCGCTCCATTATCGGGGACCCGCGTTCGCCCAAGATGCAGGAACAGATGAACCTCAAGATCAAATTCCGCGAAAGCTTCCGGCCGTTCGCGCCTTCCATTACGGCTGAGAAAGTCTCGGAATATTTCGAGATGAAGGAGGAAAGTCCTTATATGCTCCTCGTCGCGCCGGTCCAGAAAAAATGGCGCCGTGAAATGACAGAAGATGAGAAAAAGCTTGAAGGGATCGAGCTCTTGAACGTGAAGCGATCCGGGATCCCGGCTGTCACGCATGTCGACTATTCCGCGCGCGTTCAGACTATCACGGAGACGCAGAACCCGCGGTTTTACCGGCTTCTTAAAAAATTTGATGAACGGCACGGTTGTCCGATCATGATCAATACTTCGTTCAACGTGCGAGGGGAGCCGATCGTCTGCACGCCTGAGGACGCCTACCGGTGTTTCATGCGCACGCACATGGACTATTTGATCCTGGGCAATTTTCTGCTCACCAAGACCGAGCAGAGGCCCCTTGAAAAAGACAGTGAGTGGATGAAGGAGTTTGAACTGGATTAACCCATCACACTGCGGCAATGTGATTAATCACATTGCCGCAGTGTGCAGGTAAAATGATGATACTGGAAGAAATCAAAAAAATAGAAAGCAGTCCCAAGAAACTCCGAGAATTCGGTCTCGTGGTCGGGGGAGTCCTGTGTGCGTTAGGGATCTTGCTCTGGTGGCGGGGACGGGGAAGTTGGCCCTATTTTCTCGCGCCCGGCACCTTGCTTGTCATCACAGGCGCTATCATCCCGGTGATCTTAAAACCGCTCCAAAAGGCCTGGATGACGCTCGCGATCCTGATGGGGTGGGTCATGACGCGCGTCCTTTTGTCGACTCTCTTCTATCTCGCGATCACGCCGATCGGCCTGATCCTGCGCCTTACAGGTAAGGATCTTTTGGACCAAAAGCTTGAGCCGAAAAAACAAAGCTATTGGAAGATCCGGCACCAACCCCCGCGTATCCCTGCCGACTACGAAAAACAGTACTGACTTGGACAGTTTTGAAATGGTAAAAAAGATCCTTCTTTATATTTTTGTAAGCCTTGCAAGCACACTTCTGCTGCTGTTCCTGCTCGAGGGAGCTTTTTTTGTACTGGGCTTTCCTCAAGGCACCAGCGACTTCATCGAACGGGTCATTCTCCAGCAAAAATTGGAGTTCCGGAAACCGCCGGATCAATACAGGATCTTTGTCTACGGAGAATCGACGGTCCACGGCGCCGGTTATGCCCCGACCTCGAGTCCGGTGAAATGGCTCGACGCTTACCTCAAAGATCTTCTTCCGGGGCGTGACGTTAAAGTCGTCAATTTTGCAAGACTCGGAGAAGAGAGCGATTTTATCGCGCAATCTTTTCTTGATACCCTCCAGTACAAGCCCGATCTTGCCATTTTTTATCTGGGCCATAACACCTTTTATCCCGATAATCGCGTTGATTTCGTGAAAAAAAATGGATCCAAATTCACGAATCGCCTGAGGCAATGGTTCCACAAAAGCCGCTTGATATCCGCCGTGGTCCGGGAAACCATAAAGCACAAGATCAAACGCCACGCCAAAAAGACCGAAGATGTCATGGGGGATACCCGGATCGAGACTTTCCCCACCCCGAACGGGGAAGGGTACAGGAGCCCCACCTTGCCCGGAAGCCCTCTCTACCTGGAAAATGTCCGGTTCTTTCAAGAAAACATCGAAAGGATCATAAGGACCGGAAAAAAGGAGCACGTTCCGGTGCTCTTCATGAAGCCCGTTTGTAATTTAAAAGAC
>CAZPCF010000054.1:0-9903 GCA_964585045.1 uncultured bacterium | reverse complement strand
GTGGGTTACAACCTTGCGACCGCGACCTTCGGGGTGGCGGAACGGATCCGGAAAGCCATCGAACAGGTCCGCTTTCAAGTCGAGGACAAAACTTTTACCGTAAGTGTAAGCGCCGGCGTGTCGGTCCTGAGACCCGGAGAGAAAAGCGCGGAAAAGGTCGTCCAGCGCGCCCAGGAAGCCCTCCTCAAAGCTAAATCCGCCGGCAAGAACCAGACCTGCATTCAGAGCGATTGACCGCCTGCCAGGCAGGTGATCCGGGATTCGTACCTCGCACCTTGGAATCCGAATTCAAAGACCCGGTTCCCCGTTAGATTTTTTCCAAAATACAAAAAAGGGGACAGGCATTAATCGACTGCCTGTCCCCTTTTGTTTTCGGGAAATGCCAGCTACAAAAGGCTTTTTCGTTTGCTGTTAAGCGTTGCGCTTGATGAACCACCCTTCGCCGAGACCATGTCCCAACCCTTCCACAGAAAACCCCTATTTTGAATCCCGGAGCAGGGGGTCGATCATTTCTTTTGGGTAGCGCATCATCCGGTAGATCTCCTGACGAAGGCCCCATTTTTTCTTGTCCGTGGAATTTTTATCGTTCTGACGTTCGGGGTGATAAAACTCCCAAACGATCTCTTTGTCCGGGGTCAGTTCGAAAACGTACCCTTCCTCGGCTTCCGTGACGAGCATATTCCCGTTCGGGAGTTTCTGCACATACCCTTGCGAAAGCGTGTAAAAATCATCGGCACGATATTCCCACGCGACCTTGAGCGAGACGGGTTCGATCTCGATCAGGCGGGACCATTTCCGGTAACGGCCGTTGTCAAAAAGAAGGACGTTCCCGTCCGGGAGCATGGTCGGAGCATGCGGCCCTTCCAGCGTGTCTTTCACCTGGTCGTAGACCGCGCGCCAAAGGACCTTTTTCGTGTCCTGGTCCAGGATAAAAACAATGCTCCCGTGCCGGAAGCTGATGAGCCAGTTCCCGGGACGGAATGCCGGATGGGCTTTTTGGAGCGCGTTCTCCGGGATCAAGGACAGCGAATTTAGATGGTAGTAATCGTAATTCCCGCCCCAGATGCTTTTATCCTTCCGGTGGTCTTCGGGAATGAGGAAGGTGGGCGGCATGTCGAGTTCGAGTTTTTTATGGAACTGATGGAATTCTTTCAGGTGCTCCCAAAAAGAAAAACGCTGGAGTTCTTTGCCGTCCTTGTCGAATTCCACGATCACGTCAAATTCGACCTTCCGGCCGTTATAATCGTGCACTTCCTTAGTGAAGGTAATAAGGGTGTTCCGGGGCGTCAGCAGGATCTCGTGGTGGATCGGAAAATCCTTTTCCCAGACGACCTTGTCATCCCACGTGTAGCGTCCCCACACCGGCGCCTCAAATGATTTTTGCGCGTAATAATCGCCGTTCGTGTCGAGCGTCCCGAGCGAAATACTGGACCACTGTTTCAGGACCCGGCCCTCGTTATCGATCAGTTTGCCTTCGTAAAGGTCATAGCCGGGAGAGACCTTTGCGGCGTCCAAGGTGTGCGCGCCGGAGAGTCTGGGGTCAAATTTTTTGATGGCCGGTTCGTAGAAGGCACTGTAAGCCCAGAATCCGGCTCCCGAAACAATTGCGAGGGTTCCGGCGATTAAAAGAACGCGGTGCTTGGTCCAGAGAAAGACGATCCATTTTCCGATCGTGTTGCGGAAAAAGGCG
This sequence comes from uncultured bacterium, assembly GCA_964585045.1. Taxonomy (GTDB): domain Bacteria; phylum Omnitrophota; class Omnitrophia; order Omnitrophales; family Aquincolibacteriaceae; genus Aquincolibacterium. The sequence continues at coordinate 8,213 of CAZPCF010000054.1, read as the reverse complement.
ATCACAAAAGCCGAGGTAAGGGCAAAAAAGCCGCCGGCCATGGCAAGAATGGATGTAATAAGGTAACCGCCGGTGCCGGGGTCGATATAGGCATGGGCCTTCGGGACCCCGGAGAACAGGAACGCGAACAAGAACAGGAGCATCAGATGCATGGGCACTCAGATCAGGTCGTGGTCAACGGTCATGGAAAATGCCCAAGTGCCGTTACTGAACAAAGTATAGGCGCGGCAGCTTGCATATTCTATAATAAATTAGAACGGCGCTTTGTCCGGATTCTTTAAAGGCCGGGATGCGGTCCGACCCATCACATTGCGTAAATGTGATATCACATTTACGCAATGTGATGGGTGCTCATTTCTCCGACCTAAAAAACGTGAGGAGCCATTAATACTTTATGGGGTTCACCGACCTTGTGAAATTAAAACTCCGGGAAATGGAAGAACCGCGCTTTGACGAAAAGCTTTCCGGCGCGCATATCCATGATCCTTCCATGATCTCGCCCGGCTACAACCTCTTCGACGGACGGCTGATCGATCAGGAGGGAAAGGTCCTCAGGAATTGGAGGGCGTGTTATCTCGGGCTGATCCTTCCGGATGGACGCTATATCGCACAGGAGCATTATGAGTCCCTGAAATGGGGGCTTTATACCTGGGACGACAAGGTGATCTGGGAAATGGATCTGCCGGTCCATCACGATATCGTGCTCACGCCGCAGAACACGATCCTCACCTTTACAAAGGAGATGCACTCTTACAAGGGAAGGGATGTCGACTTCTGCGTGATCGTTGAATTTGATATCGGGGGCCGCGAGCTTTTTCGCTGGTCGACCTGGGAACATCTCCGCGAGATCCAAAAATTCCACAAACCTCTCGAGCTCGACCGGCCGAAAATCTTCTTTCTTCCCGAGACCGCCAAACGAAAAGACAAAACCCCGTGGGGCGGAAATTATGACTATTACCGTTTGAACGCCATCCAGGTGTTGCCGAAAACAGAGATCGGGGAGCGGGACCCCAGGTTCCGCGAAGGGAACTGGCTCATCAGTTTCCGCCATGGCAGTATGATGTTCATCCTGGACCGTGAGACGCGCGGGATCGTCTGGAAATGCATCGCGGGAGACGTCCGGGACTCGCTCGAAGGCCAGCACGCACCCACGATGCTTCCGAACGGGCGGATCCTGATCTTTGATAACGGGCGCTACCGCGGATGGTCGCGGGTGATCGAGATCGATCCTCTGACACTTAAGATCATGTGGGAGTACCGGGCGGAGGGTTTCTACACGCTTTCTCAGGGCTATGCCCAGCGCCTCCCGAACGGGAACACGCTTGTGACCGAGTCGGAGCGCGGTCATGTGTTTGAGCTGACGCGCGAGAAAAAGATCGTTTGGGAGTATTATCATCCGGAAAAACAGGATGCGTCGAACTCCCAACATCCCGAAAGTTTTGGACGGCGGCAGTGGATCTACCGGATGACGCGGTCGCCGGAAGGTTATTGTTCAAAGACCCTGTGATCGAACGCGCCTCGCCTGACCCTCAAGGCGGGACCCCACCTGCGAAGTGGCGGAAGGTCGGCAAGCGATCCGGGACTCGTCTCTCGCGCCTCGGGACTCGTTCGTTACAAAACTCTGGATGGATCCGTTCCCCGGCGGAAAAAACGAACAATCCAAAACCCCCCTTTTTAAATTCTTCGAACGGCTCAAAGCCCGTCTTTTTGGATCAACATGAAAAAGGGGACAGGCAGTCCTGGTTCTCATTAATTTGAAAATAAAGGGTAACCAGGGCAGTCCAGGTCGCTATTGATGAAAATAAAATTTAAGATTTGGGCAGTCAATGAATGCCTGTTCCTTTTTGTTTTACAGACAAGGGAACCCTGTTATCATTTTTTTTAGCTTCAGGCTCTAGTCTCCGGTCTCTAGTCTAAGGACGAAATCCAATCGGGCCTTTGGGTTTTTTCCTAGCCGCGGAAAATTTTGTAACGATCCGATAAAGCTTTTGGATATTTTCCCCGTGATTTGAAACAGTCTTGTCGATCCTCTCAAGGCGTAGCGCAAAAGCGCTATTCGTCATGATCATTTCCCGTAGCCGCAAAAAGACGCGCATGATCGCGATATTGATCTGGGCAGCCTTCTCACTGTTTAAGACGCTGGAAAGCATCAGAATGCCGTGCTCGGTGAAAGCAAAAGGGGAATACCGAAGCCCCATTTTGTCCGGCAGATTGGAGGTGCCAAATTGGTACCTCCATTTTTGGGTTTCCTCGTTCGAGAGTTCGAACATGAAGTCTTCGGGGAATCTGTTCTGGTTCCTGCGGACCTGTCTTTTGAGGTGCTTTGTACTGACCCCATAGAGCACCGCAAGATCCCGGTCCAGCATTACTTTTTTTCCGCGGATCAAATAGATCCCCGACGCGATTGCATTTAAGTTGAGCATGGTTTTTTTCATTGGAATAACCTCATCCGGTCTTTACAGCTGGAACCCGATCGGGCCTTTGGGTTTCGGGAGAGAAAGGGGCGGGGTGGGCGGGGCGAGGAGTCCACGCAAAGCATCAAAGACGATCTTAAAATTCCCGTCGTATTTTTTCTCCATTTCCTCGATCTTCTTTTTCAAGTCCTTGTGGGTCTCAAGCATTTCTCGTAATTTCACAAAAGTTCTCATGATCGCGACATTCACATCAATTGCCCGGGGACTGTTCAGGACCCCTGACAACATCGCAACTCCTTGTTCCGTGAAAGCGTAGGGAAGATATTTTCGGTGGCCTCCGCGCTTTTGCTTCTTTAAGGTCGCAATTTGCGACCTTAAAGAGCGGGCTTCTGCGATCGTGAATCGCAGCATAAAATCTTGCGGAAAACGTCTTCGGTTCCTTTTGACCTGCTCGTTAAGCCGTTTGACCGTTACTCCGTAAAGCTCTGCCAGATCGTGATCTAGCATGACCCGGTAGCCGCGAAGCAGATAGATCCTTTTCTGGATCACTTCTTCCGGTATTCTTAGGGTCTTTAAGTCCCGAGTTGCCATAATTTCGTCCTCTCTGGACGCATCGTTCGAAATCTTCGCAAAATTTTTTAGGTTCGTCATCTCAATAAGATCATGCAAGGGTTGGGTGAGGCTACCACGATATTTATTATAAATCAAGTCAATATTTATTTAAAATCATTATAAATTAGGGGGGGGCAACGCGCGGTCCCAATACCGATCAATTTTATCCAAGATGAAATTGAGGCAGTCCAAGCTACCCTTCAGAAAAAGAAATATGAAGTTTGGACAGCTCAATAAGGAAGAGCAAAAAAGATCACGCCTTGAAGAATGGTCCGCCATCCGCGAAGCGGTGTGGGTTCGGAACCGAACCGCCATCGTCGGCGATCAAACCGGCTGACCGCAAGCCCAAAACCCCATTTTTCGCTCATCATTTCATGGAAATAGCCGATACGAAATAGGGCTTTACTGTAGAGGTAATTTGAGTATAGTTTCTCGCATATACCCATGGCAAATCAGCCTTAAAGCTTTATGCCTGTTTTTTTCTTAGATCAAAGGATTATCGGCCGTAAGAACCTTACGGCCATAATAAAAAGGAGCTGCGTTTCCGCATGATCTCTATTAAAAAACTTTTAGAAAATCAATGCCAGCCTCAGAAAAAAGGACAGGTGAAAAAGTTCCTTTCGATCATCGCGATCCTTTCCCTCGTTTTTTCCCCCGTCACCCCCGTGTTTGCTGCTGCTCCACAAGATGTCAACACTGCGGTTCAGAATTTTGGTGATAATGGAAGTCCTACAACGCTCGGCGCCTTTTTCTCCGGAGACAACACTTTGAATGTTGCTGATGGTAATACCTTCGGCAGCAGCGGCGCTCCACTAACAAGCATTTGGCAGACAGTGGGAGCCGGGAGCAGCGGAACGGTTAATTTTGCCGGGGACTCGACGCTTTTACAAGGCGTTGGAGATGCCACCAGTCAGATCAAAGCTTTCAACATAAACGGGGCATCGGATAAATTAGTCCAGATCAACGGAGATGCCTATATTGCCACCACAACCGTAGGCGCGGGGATTTTGGATCTTTACGGAAGTTTAACAGGGAATGTCACGTTTACAGCCGATGCCGGAACGACGGGGTGGGTGTTCCTGGGCGATGGTATGAATTTTACAGGCAACGTGAACAGCGTTGATGGCGCAGAAGGTACCTTTGACATTCAGGGCGACAGCACCATAACCGGGGACTTAGGGGCGAGCGGGAAACCTTTGTATTATTTGGAAATAGGTGATCCTGATGATCCGGGCGTTGGCGGCGGCAAAACGGTGAATATGAACGGCAACATAGTTGCCGACACGATCACGTTCGAACAAGACAACACGCTTGTGCTGGCGGATGGTTTTGATATCACAGGAGACATCACGACGACGACCGGCGGAGAAGGAACGCTGCAGTTGGAAGGCTCCCATACGATAACGGGCGACATCGGGAGTGGGACAAAGAGTCTTAGCCTTATGACCATCAACGATATTCCCACATCGGCCGATCCTGTGCAGATTTTTGGTAATTCTTATATCAATCAAACAAACGTGGGCGCAGGGGTTTTAGATCTTTACGGCAATTTGACCGGGGATGTCAGCTTCACCGCGAGCGCCGACACAACGGGCTGGGTGTTCCTGGGCGACGGTAAAAATTTTACGGGTAATGTGAGCAGCGTAGACGACGGCGAAGGCACTTTTGACATTCAGGGCGACAGCACCATTGTCGGGGACTTAGGGGCGAGCGGGAATTCTTTGTATCATTTGGAAATAGGTGATCCTGATGATCCGGGTGTTGGCGGCGGCAAAACGGTGAACATGAACGGTAACATATTTGCCAACACGATCACGTTTGAACAAGACAACACGCTTGTGCTGGCGGATGGTTTTGATATCACAGGAGACATCACGACGACGACCGGCGGAGAAGGAACGCTGCAGCTTGAAGGTTCACACACCATCACAAGCGACATCGGGACCGGAGCCTACCTTTCCGCGATCAAAGTGACTAACTCCGGCGATTCGGTTATTTTTGATGGCTGGAACGATGTTTATACCAATAGCCTGAATTTTGGTCTTGAGGCCGGAGACGGAAGCACTGAGGTCACATTCAATGGCGGAGCTTATATCGGACAAGGCGGAGTGGGCGATGGTATTACGACCCAGTCGGACAGTTTCGGGGTTGTGCACTTCGAAGGCAATGCCACTATTGACGGGCAGGTCGGCGTGTCTGATGCATATCTTTCTAAAATGTCTGCCAACGCTTGGGCTAGCTATTACTGTTATTATCAGCAGAGATTTATGGACAATGTTTATGTCAACAGCTTGGAGCTCAAAGACGACGGGTATGCCATATTTGATAGCGACGCTTTTATCGGACAGGGAGGATTGGTTGACGGCATTACCACCGATTATGATGGCGATGGGTCTATTGAATTTTGGGGCAACACCACTGTTAACGGCAATATCGGAACGAGCACGAGGGCACTCGATGCAATCGGTATTGGGGGCGGCTCCGGCACAACGCTTAAACTGCAGGGAGATGTTTTCGCCTACACGCTCTATTTTGCCAATGATGACCAGATCATCGAAGTCGCGGCCGGGGAAAATATCACCGCAAACATGTATTTGTGGAACGGCGACGAAGAAGGGTCAGCGCTTACATTCCTGGGCGATTCCGTCATGACAGGAGATGTGGATACTGTGAATTGGGGTACTGGGTTGTCTTCTCAGGTTAATATTAATGGCGCCTCAGGAACGACAGTTGACCTCGTCGGAAATATCACGACCGAAACCATTAATTTCGGAGGCGATGGCGAAGCTACCTTGGCCGACAGCTACAACCTCTTCACGACCAACATATCAACCTCCAACGCCGGTGAGGGTACCCTTACCTTTTTAGGATCATCCAACGTGACAGGAGATGTCGGCATCCTGGGAGGCAATCAGCTGAAACGGATCAATATCAATGGCATCTCCGGAACAACGGTCGACTTTTTGAATGATGTCGCGGCCGATGTCTTTAGCCTTGTAAATGGCGGGGATGTTACCGGTGCGGGCGCGCTGACCGCCGGAACGTTTGATCTTCAAAGCGGATCTGTCTCCAACGAGCTGGCCGGTACGGGTATTATGAATAAGACGACAGCCGGCACTGTGACCATCTCCGGCACCAATGCCTACACGGGCCTGACTACGGTAAGCGCAGGCGTGCTGAAGATCCAGAGTGGCGACGCGCTCGGGGATGTCGTTGCCGGGACAACAGTCGCCAGTAGCGCGGCATTGCAGATCGACGGTATCGGTACCGTTGCCGCCGAAGCACTTGAGCTTAACGGAACGGGCATTAGTAACGATGGAGCGCTACGGAACATCTCCGGCTTCAACGACTACACCGGTTCGATCACGCTCGGAAGCGCCAGCCGGATCAACTCCGATTCCGGGACTACCCTTACATTGAGCGGCGGTATATCGGGGGCTAAGGCCCTCACCGTTGGCGGAGCCGGCGACACAGCTATTAACAGCGTCATCGACACCGGCGCGAACACCCTCACAAAAGACGGCGCCGGCACACTGACGCTCTCCGCTGTCAACACCTATACCGGCACGACAACGGTCAACGCCGGCACTCTGGCTTTGGATTTCTCGGTAGCTACCGCGGACACGGACATCATTGACAGCGATTCAGTCCTGACGCTCGGTGGCGGGACACTACTCCTCACGGGTAAGGCCTCGACCACGAACAGCCAGACTGTGAACGGGCTGACCCTCAATAGTGGCAACTCGGCAATCACGCTTACGGCTGATGTCACGGCCAATCCCCTTTTATTGGATCTTGGAGCCATCACCCACAACGCGGGTAGCACGGTAAATTTTACCCTGCCCACGGGAACGCAAGACGCCACTAACGGCATTACGACCAGCGTGGGGCTTGTCAATGGGATCCTCGGCGCCTGGGCCACTGTCGGCGGCACGGATCTGGCTACCAAAAGCGGCAATAACATCGTGGCCTACACCGGCTACACGGACGAGGACCGCCTCGGCGGCATTATCGCCAGCCTTGCGACCAGTAACGTCCGTATCATCAACGGCGGTGTGGCGGGAGACATTACGCTCGGCGCGGCCACTACCACCATTAACACTTTAACTCAGAGTGCGAATGAAGGCGATGCAACCATCGACCCTGCCGGCCAGACGCTGGCGGTAAACAGCATCCTTGTTGCGACTGGCGCAGGTGACCTCACAATTGGTAACGGCACCAATAACGGCACGCTCAAGAGCGCGGGTACAGAATTGATCATCAATCACCAGAACACCGTAACGGTCAATTCCGTTATCGCGGACGGAACCGGTACAAGCGCCCTGACCAAGTCCGGTGCGGGCACGCTTGTTCTCTCCGGCGCGAATACCTACAGCGGCGCGACGAACTTGAGCGGCGGCATACTGCAGATCAGCGCGGCGGATAATCTGGGCAATTCGGCGGCGACGAATACGATCAGTTTAAACGGCGCGACGCTGGAATCGACCGCGGGCACGTATTCTCTGGGAGCGACTCGCGCGATCACTCTTAACGGCGACGCTACGATCCAGGTGGACGACGGGGAGCTCACAATAGAAGGGGATGTGGCGAACGGGACTAACCTGCTGACAATAACCGGCGTCGGCAATACTGTGATCAGCGGCGTTATCGGTAACGGCGCGGGCGGCCTGGCCAAGGACGGCGATGGCACGCTGACGCTCTCCGGCGCCAATACCTATACCGGAGCCACCACGGTCTACCAGGGGACATTGAACGTAAATGAGAGTCTAACGGCGTCCTCCGGGTTGGTCTTCGCGGGAGGCTCTACTACGGTGAACGTTGCGGACGGGAAAGATATTGGCGCGGCGGTGACTAATACTTCCGGTTCCACGGCAGGGACCCTGACTCTTTTGGGGACTTCGGAAATTGACGGGCAGATCGGGGAATCGGATGCTGCCCTGACAGGCGTCGAGCTGACGGGCGGCGCGGGTACGACGGTAGCGATCAACGGCGATGTGTATGCTGATGACATGTGGGTGGGAGCGGGGATCCTGGAGCTAAACGGGTCGTTCTATAACCCCGGAGGCGGTCCCCATACATTGAATTTTACTGATGACGGGGAAGTGGTCCTGGCGGACGGTGAAACCATTGAGCACAATATCACGACCGACAATGACGGTGAAGGCACGCTGACTTTTCAAGGCTCAG
>CAZPCF010000053.1:0-9922 GCA_964585045.1 uncultured bacterium | reverse complement strand
TCCATCTTTAAGCGGGGTTTGGAATGCCGCCCCTGTTATTACAAATTTCGCTATAATAAGCAATGCCCAACGATCGCTTGTCTGAAAGACCTGATGCCGGAGGAAGCGATCACAATGATAAAAAGGAAACCTCTCCAAGGGGCTATCCGGAACTGATTCCCATGAAAAAAACAGTACTGCTCTTTTTAATGCTGGCCCTTTTTACTCTCGTCAGTTTTGCCCAAGAGACGGAAAAGGTTTTTCCGCCCTCTGAAAGATCCGCCGCGAAGATCTTTCTCGGAGAAAAAATAAAGTTCAAGATCAGTTATCTCGGGATCACAGTAGGAGAGGCGGAGTCCGAGGTCAAAGAAGTTGTTAAAGTGAACGGTCGCGATGCTTACCATATTGAGATCAATATCCGGTCCCGCCCTATCCTCAACTGGATCTACAAGGTCCGGGACACGCATCACACCTATATCGACGCCGAGCATTTTCATTCCCTCCGTTATGAAAAAAAGATCAAAGAAGGTAGCTATTGGACTGACGAGTCGATGGAGTATGACCAGGACGAGCATGTCGGCCGCTTTTATTCCCGCAAGGACAACAGCCGCAAAGAGATGTTCATTCCCAAGCATGTTCAGGACCAGATCTCCTGTTGCTACTGGCTTCGGCTTCAGGACATAAGACCTGATTCCAAGATCCTGATCCCGGTCAATGCGGACGAAAAGAACTGGGATCTTGAAGTCGTCACGCACGGCGTCAAGGAGATGGAGATCGATCCTGTGGGTGTTTTTCAGGCAGTCGAGGTCGAGCCAATCATCTTATTTGAAGGCTTTTTTGTCAAACGCGGAAAAGTCCGTGGATGGATCAGTATGGACGAACGCCGAATCCCGCTTGCGATGAAGGTCAAAGTACCCGTTCTCGGTGAAGTCACCGCTGTGCTTGCCGGCTACGAGCCCGGCGTTGGTTCTTGATCGGACAGAATTCGCCACCCGCGAGCCTCCATTCCTCGAATTAACCCGTTCTTTCTTTGCGTTTCCCGTGATAGAATCCAATCCGTCCTACATATCGATCCCGCAGAAAATCACATGGCAATGTCGCCACACAAGGGGAGGGGTTTGATCTATGAAAAAGACCGGCTTTGATAACGAAAAATATCTCAAAGAACAATCCGAAGCCATTCTCAAACGGGTCAAGAAATACAGCAACAAACTTTATATAGAGTTCGGCGGGAAATTGCTTTTCGACCATCATGCCGCACGCGTTCTTCCTGGATACGATCCGAACGTTAAAATGCGGTTGCTCCAGAAGCTTAAGGACAAGATCGACATCATTCTCTGTATTCACGCCGGGGATATTGAGCGGCGGAAATTGCGGGCGGATTTCGGCATCACCTACGATGCGGATGCCTTTAAAATGATCGATGACCTGAAGACCTGGGGGCTTGCGATCACGGCGGTAGTGATCACGCGTTTTAACGAACAGCCGGCCGCCAAGATCTTCAAAAATAAACTGGAAAGGCGCGGCGTTCGCGTCTATACGCACCGGTTCACCAAAGGATATCCCACGGACGTGGAGATGATCGTCAGCCCTGAAGGCTACGGTGCGAACGAATATATTGAGACCAAAAATCCGATCGCGATCGTGACAGGGCCGGGACCCGGAAGCGGAAAGCTCGCGACTTGTCTTTCCCAGCTTTACCACGATCACACGCGAGGCCTTGAAAGTGGTTACTCAAAGTTCGAGACCTTTCCGATCTGGAACCTGCCGCTCAAGCATCCCGTGAACATAGCATATGAAGCAGCGACTGCGGACCTGGGCGACGTCAATATGATCGATTCGTTCCATCTAGAGGCCCACAACAAGACCACGGTGAACTACAACCGTGATCTCGAGATCTTTCCGGTGCTTCAGCGCATCCTGAAAAAGATCATGGGGAAACGTTCGATCTACAAGTCGCCGACGGATATGGGCGTCAATTGCGCCGGGTTCGGGATCGTGGATGATGAAATTGTCCGGAAGGCCGCTGTCCAGGAAGTGATCTCGCGGTATTTCCGTTATTCCTGTGAATACGTCATGGGGTTCGTCGAAAAAGAAGCGGCTCAAAGGACGGAGCTCTTGATGAAGGAGCTGGACGCGAAAGTTGAGGATCGGCGCGTGGTGCTTCCGGCGCGGGAAACAGCTCAAGAATCGCAGCGCCTCGGGGAGGGTAACAAAGGAATTTATTGTGGCGCAGCGATCGAGCTTCACGATGGTTCGATCGTTACCGGAAAGAACACGCCGCTCATGCACGCGGCCTCGAGTCTTGTACTGAATGCCGTTAAGAAGCTTGCCGGCATTCCCGATAGTATTCACCTCCTGTCACTGGGCGTGATCGAATCTATCGGGCGCCTCAAACAGGATATTATGGGTTCTCATGCGGTCAGCCTGAACTTGGATGAAATTTTGGTGGCCCTGAGCATCAGCGCTGCGACAAATCCTTCGGCTGAGGCTGCTATGGCGAAACTTAAGGAGCTGAACGGGTGCGAGGCCCATATGACCCATATTCCGACCTCTGGAGACGACAAGGGACTCAAACGCCTCGGTATCAATGTTACCAGCGACACCGACTTTTCCACCGTCAGCCTTTTTGACGCTTAAGCTTTTAAAAGGAGAGATAACTCATGCCGACTTATGAATACGAATGCGGAGCATGTGGCCACCGGTTCGAGAAATACCAGTCCATGACCGAAAAGGCCATCAAGAAATGTCCCAAATGCGGGAAGGCCAAGAGCGAACGTGTGATCTCTGGCGGGGCGGGGGTGCTTTTCAAAGGGAGCGGCTTTTACCAGACCGACTACCGCTCCAAGAGTTACAAAGAGTCGGCCAAGAAAGACGTCCCCAAAAAGGAAGCTTCTGCGGCCCCGGCCTGTTCCGGCGATTGCCCATCCTGTCCCACGGCAAAAAAGTGATTTCCTTAATCTAAATCAGCACCGAACGATTCCCAAGGGCAACGCCCGGCATTTTATTCTCTAACCCTTTTATTTTCAACAAGTTATAGAGTTTTCCTTTCATTGACACTGCTTTCCTCTAATGTTAGAATGCACCCCTACAATTTCGAAGTACAAAAGGACAGGCTATTGTAGAAAAATAAGCCTGTCCTCCTTAGTTTAGAGGGACAATGAAGACCACATCCTTGCCGCTTAGCAGCTTAGAAAAAAGACGTTTCCTTGAGATTCTTGAAAGGTTCAAGGAGGTCCGTATCCTGGTGATCGGGGACTTCATTTTGGACCAATTTGTATGGGGGAGCGTGAAGCGCATTTCTCCCGAAGCGCCGGTTCCGGTAGTCAAAGTCGAACGGGAATCCTTTATGCCGGGAGGGTCGCTTAACGTGGCTAACAATATCCGCTCCCTCCAGGGGCAAGTTTGCCCTTGCGGAGTGGTAGGCCGCGATCTTTATGGACGCATGCTGCTCAAAGCTATGCGCAAGCAAGGGATCGAGACTGGGGGGATCGTCTATGACCCGGCACGTCCGACGTCTCTCAAGACCCGCGTAATTGCACATTCCCAACAAGTGGTCCGTTTTGACCGTGAAAAGACCGACGATGTTTCCAAGTCTGATCTTCTTAAGATCCTAAAGTTTGTCCGTGAAAATATCAGGCGCATGGACATCGTGATCCTTGAAGATTACGGCAAAGGCGTGATGCAGCCCTTTCTCTTGAAAGAGATCGTTCGTCTTGCCAAAAAGTTCAAAAAACCTGTGCTTGTGGACCCAAAGGAAAAACATTTTGTCTACTACCAGGGCGTGACCTGCATCACCCCGAATCGCAGTGAAGCCTACATGGGCTATGAGCGCACGCATGGTTCCTGCTACAAAACGCCGGAGCTCGAACAGGTGGGTTGGGGATTGATGAAAAAATTAAAACTCGATTCCGTGCTGATCACGCTGGGCGAGGACGGCATGGCCCTTTTTGAAAAAAACAAAAAGCTGACCCGGGTCCCGACCGCTGCGCGCGAAGTCTACGATGTTTCCGGTGCGGGGGATACGGTGATCGCGACGCTCGCAGTGGCACTAGCGGCGGGCGCGAAAATGCAAGAGGCTGCGAAGATCTCAAATCTTGCTGCCGGTATTGTGGTCGGGAAACTGGGTACTGCGACGGTCGCTCCCGGAGAGCTTGAAGAAGCGATCCGGAAGGCATGAGAATGGATTCTGTGAAAGCTCTTGGTGTTATTCCTGCGCGTTTAGGTTCCATACGTTTGCCCGAGAAGATCCTGCGTTCCATAAGCGGTAAACCCATGATCCAACACGTTTGGGAGCACGCACGGCAGGCAAAAAAACTTGAGAGTGTGATCGTAGCGACAGACGACGTACGCATCCAACAATGCGTAGAGGGGTTTGGTGGCAAGGCGTTCATGACGCGAAGGGACCATCCGAATGGGACCTCGAGGATCGCGGAAGTCATGGACCGTTTTAAACAAGACATCGTCATTAATATTCAGGGCGATCAGCCCCTCGTGGATCCGAAGGCGCTTGACGAGATGGTGAGCCTTTTTGAAAGGTCGAAGGACGTGGAAATGCTGACTTTGGCCGTGCGCATGTCGGATAGGGCAAGCTTTGAAAATCCCAATGTTGTCAAAGTCGTTTGCGATGCGGAAAGTAACGCGCTTTATTTTTCACGCGCGACGATCCCGTTCGCCCAGGAAAGACAAACTGGCACGTTCAGTTTTTTAAAACATCTTGGGGTCTATGGCTATCGGCGTGATTTTCTTTTGAAATTCGTTGGCTGGGAGCCGGGAATCCTAGAAAATACCGAGAAGTTGGAGCAGCTTAGGGTCCTCGAAAGGGGCCGTTCCATTCGCGTGATCGAAACGGTGTATGATTTCATCAGCGTGGACACGGAAGAGGACCTGCAAGAGGTCGAAAAACGTTTGCAGGCCAACCCCGTGAGGAATTAAAAATGCCAAAACATATTTTTGTGACAGGTGGAGTTGTTTCATCCTTAGGAAAAGGGATCGCGTCCGCGTCGATCGCGAAGATCCTCGAAGCAAAGGGTCTCAAAGTTGCGATCCAGAAGCTCGATCCTTATCTCAACGTAGACCCCGGCACCATGAATCCTTTTCAGCACGGCGAGGTCTATGTGACTGATGACGGTGCGGAGACGGATCTTGATCTTGGGCATTACGAACGATTCACGCACAGCACTCTGGGTCGCGAGAACAACGTAACGAGCGGTCAGATCTATTACAGCGTGATCACGAAGGAACGGCGAGGGGATTACCTGGGCGGTACGGTGCAAGTGGTGCCGCATATCACCAATGAGATCAAGGAGCGCATCCGGGATGTTTCGCGCAATAAACGTTACGATGTCGTGATCTCGGAAGTCGGCGGTACGGCCGGCGACATCGAGTCCCTGCCGTTCTTGGAGGCCGCCAGGCAATTCCGCCATGAGGTTGGCCGTGAGAATTCGCTTTTTATCCATCTGACGCTTGTCCCTTACATTAAGGCCGCGGGTGAACTCAAGACCAAGCCCACGCAACATAGTGTTGGAACTCTGCGTGAGATCGGTATTCAACCGGACATCCTGATCTGCCGTACGGAAAAAAAGATCGACCAAGCGATGAAGGAAAAAATTTCGCTTTTTTGTAATGTGGAGCCAGAAGCCGTGATCGAGGCGCGCGACGTGGCCTCGATCTATGAATGCCCGCTTACGTTCAAAGAGGAAGCCATCGACAAGGTCATCTGCCAGAAGCTCAAGATCGAATATAAGGCAGGAAGCCTTCACGAATGGAAAAAGAACGTAGTCGACAAGGCCCTCCATCCCAAGCACCTGGTCAAGATCGCCGTGGTCGGCAAATATATCGAGTTGCAAGATGCTTATAAATCCATTTATGAGTCTTTGAAGCACGGCGGGATCGCCAACGACACCGGAGTGGTGATCAAAAGGATCAATTCCGAAAAGCTCGAGACGACACGTTCGCTGGGGCAGCTCAAGGGCGTCTCGGGGATCCTGGTCCCTGGCGGTTTCGGAGTCCGCGGGATCGAAGGAAAACTCAAGGCGATCCAATTTGCCCGTGAGAAAAAAATCCCTTTTTTCGGGATCTGTCTCGGGATGCAATGCGCGGTGATCGAGTTTGCGAGGAACGTCCTCGACATGAAAGGTGCGCATTCCACGGAGTTCAATAAAAAGACGTTGTTCCCTGTGATCAGCCTCCTCGAAGAACAACAAAAGGTGAAGGACATGGGTGGCACCATGCGGCTTGGTGCGTATCCGTGCCAGATCAAAAAAGACACGCTCGCACACAAGGCCTACAAGGCGGATGAGATCTCGGAACGTCATCGCCATCGGTATGAGTTCAACAATGAATACCGCGAAAAATTCCAAAAAGCCGGCATGAAACTTTCAGGGATTTCCCCGAGCGGGAAGCTCATCGAGATGATCGAACTGGAAGGTCACCCTTGGTTTCTCGCGGTCCAATTCCATCCAGAATTCAAATCCAAGCCGGACAAGGCGCACCCTCTTTTCCGAGAATTTATCCGCTCCGCGCTCGCTTTTCAAGAAGCGCATGGCCTGAAGATCCCCGTTCCGGTGAAGCCAGAGAGCGACAAAGCGGAAACCCCGGTGCAGGAAAAAGGTGAGGTCCATGCATAAGGTCGCTCTAGGGTCTATCGTTTTCGGAAATCCTCGCAAACTCATTCTGATCGGCGGGCCCTGTGTGATCGAGGACGAAAAAAGCGCATTGCGGCTCGCGGAAAAGATCTCAAAGATCACGCGAACGCTCAGGACCCCGTACGTTTTTAAAGCAAGTTTTGATAAAGCCAACCGCTCTTCGATCCGTTCCTTTCGTGGCCCGGGTCTCGAAAAGGGTCTGAAGATCCTTGCCCGCGTCAAAAAAGAATTCAAACTTCCCATTCTCACGGATTTCCATACGCCCGAGCAGGCGAAGCCGGTGGCTGAAGTCGCGGATATTCTCCAGGTCCCGGCGTTCCTTTGCCGCCAGACCGATCTTTTGTTCGCGGCCGCGGCGACGGGGAGGATCGTGAACGTGAAAAAGGGACAATTTCTTTCTCCGTGGGAAGCAAAGAACATGATCCATAAGCTTGAAGAAGCAGGCTGCAAGAAGATCCTTCTCACAGAACGCGGCACGAGTTTCGGGTATAACAATCTCGTGAACGATTTTCGCGCGATCCCCATCATGCGCGGGTTCGGGTATCCTGTGGTCTATGACGCCACACATTCGGTGCAGATCCCGGGCGGGAAGGGCACGGCCTCGGGCGGCATGTCGGAATTCATTCCCACGCTTACGCGCTGCGCGGTTGTCGCCGGCGCGGATGCTATTTTTATGGAGATCCATGAGGACCCCGACAAGGCGCTTTCCGATGGGCCGAATGCTCTCGCGCTCTCTCAGTTGGGACCCTTGCTCAAAAAACTGATCGCGCTAAAAAAATGTATTAGCGAGGAAGACTAAGGCCATGAAAACATCCCATGTGATACGACTTGCCAAAGAAGTCCTCAGGATGGAAGCCCTTGCCATTTTGCGGCTTCGCTCCAGGATCGGTAAGGATTTCGAAACAGTGGTTCAATGGATGGCGGACTGTAAAGGGCGCGTGATACTTACCGGGATGGGAAAACCCGGTTTTATTGCTCGCAAGATCGCCGCGACCATGGCCTCCACGGGAACGCCCGCTTTTTACCTTCATCCCGCCGAAGCGGTGCACGGCGATTTTGGAATGGTGGCCTCCAAGGACCTTGTGATCGCGATCTCACAAAGCGGGGAAAGCGAAGAGATCGTGAGGCTTCTTCCTCTCATAAAGAAAAAAGGCGTGAAACTTGTCGCGTTGACGAGCGTTCCGGGATCCTCTCTTGGAAAGAACGCGGACATAGTGCTGGATCTCGGTGTGCGGCGTGAAGCTTGCCCCTTGAACTTAGCGCCTTCTGCCTCGACGACCGCCTCCCTTGCGGTAGGGGATGCGCTCGCGCTTTCGCTTCTTAAGAAAAAAGGTTTCTGTTCCGAAGATTTCGCGGAGCTGCATCCGGCGGGAAGTCTCGGGAGACGATTGCTTAAGGTCGGAGAGATCATGCGTACGGGGAAGGCCAATCCACTCGTGGGGATGAGGACCACGGTGCGTCAGGCGCTTCTTAAGATCACCGCTTCAAGGGCTGGTAGTTGTACGATCATCGACGAACACGGAAAATTGGTGGGCGTGTTCACAGACGGAGATCTCCGGCGTCATCTTAAATCCCAAGGCGAGAAGATCCTGAGCCGGCCTGTGGTCCAATTGGCCACGCTCAAGCCTCGCTATATTCAGAAGGAAAAACTCGCGGAAGAGGCGTTCCATATCATGGAGTCTCTTCGCATCGATGAATTGCCGGTGGTGGACAAAGCCCGACGCGTCGTAGGCCTCCTGGACGTCCAGGACCTTATGAGGGCAGGACGGGTTTGATCCTCTCATGGCCAAGCGCAGATTCTATCGTTACCCGCTTTATTTTTTAGCAAGGCTCGGGGCGGGACTTCTGCTGATCCTGCCGCGAAGCTGGGCCTTGGCGCTCGCGAATGGGGTCGGGCATTGGGGGTATGGGCTCGTTGCGCGCCAAAGAACAAAGATCCTTGAAAATCTGAAGTTCGCGTACGGCGACACAAAAAGTCCTGTGGAACTGGAAACGATCGGTCAGCAGGTGATGGGGCACATGCTCCAGACGGCCGTGGATTTCCTGCGTTTTGCCACACTTTCACGTGACCAGGCGGCCTCGTTCGTGGAGGCCGGTGAGGCCTATTCTTTTTGCAAAGATATTTTGCAAGAAGGGAGAGGGCTCATTATAATGACGGCACACTTTGGCAACTGGGAGCTCTTAGCCGGGGTTTTCGGTCTTCAGGACTTTCGAGGTGCCGTGGTCGGCCGCCGGATCTATTATGAGCCGTACAACCGGTGGATCGTCGGCTTGCGGAACGCCGTAGGTATTCGGACCATTTACCAGCATGAGGCCGTCAGACAGATCCATGCTCATCTGAAGGCCGGTGAGATCGTTGGGCTTTTACCGGACCAGGATCGGGATAGTGTCCGGGGTATTTTTGTGGATTTTTTTGGAAGACCGGCTTATACGTCTGTGGCGCCGGTGAAGATCGCCATGGCCACGGGAGCGCCGATCCTGCCTGCTTTTATGGTGAGGATGCCCGGGAATCGTTACAAGCTCCTTTTGGGGAACTTGATACGGCCGAAGATCGAGGGTGGCGACCGGACGGCTTCGATCAGGAAATATACTGAAGCCTGGGTGAAAGATTTTGAAGAAGTGATTCGCCGCTACCCGGAGCAATGGGGATGGATGCATGACCGCTGGAAAACGAAGCCCGAAGAGGTCGCTGGGGCGGAACTTAAGGAGATAGTGAAACACCCATGATCAAACGTCTTATTTTTATCTTTGCCGCACTGGTGGTGTTCTATGTGTTTTTTGTGCAGATGCAGGTGGTCATCACCCGCAAGCACAGGGCCGAACAGGGGGCCGAGAAGCCTTCCGAGCAAAAACCGCAAAAGGTCCTCTCTTTTTCATTCACCAAGTATACGCCCGAAGGACAGCGCGAAATAGAGATCGAAGGTGATTCTGCGGATATCCTTTCTAATACGGTGCAGCTGATGAACGTGATGGCCAAAGCGTATGCCGAAGAAGTTCCCGTGACCGTGACGGCGGATCGCGGTAAATATGACAAAAAAAAGAACAAGATCCATCTCGAAAAAAACGTTGTGGCTACGACCGATGACGGGACGAGACTCATGACCGAGGCTCTGGATATGAGCCCCTCGGAACATGTCGTGGAAACCGATTTGCCGACGCAGGTCAAGAAGGACAATATCAACGTGGAGGGCACCGGCGCCCGGGCAGAGACGAACCTGAAAAAAGTGAAATTTCAGAAGAACGTGACGGTTGTGGTGCAGAATGCCGAAGATAAAGAGACCGGGCCGACGACCATT
>CAZPCF010000052.1:0-9976 GCA_964585045.1 uncultured bacterium | reverse complement strand
GCGTAGCGACCGCGGTGTAAGCCTTCGACACCTCCTGGGTCCCGTCAAAGAGGATCGGGAATGTGAGGCCTTCGCTTATAGCCATGTCCTTGAGGCTTTCCGGACTGTCATCCGGATAGGCAACAGGATCGTTCGCGCTGATCCCAACGATCGCCAGCCCTTCGCCCGAATAATCACCGGCGAATTTCACAAGATCCGGGCGAATGTGTTTCACATAAGGGCAATGCCGGCACAGGATCACGACCAAGAGCGCTTTTGAGTTCTTGAAATCGTCACGCCGGACGGTCTTTCCGGTCACGACATCCGGAAGCGCGAAATCCGGAGCCTGGCTCCCAAGCGCGAGGAGGCCTTTCTTCCCCTCCGTGCTTGCCTCCGCCCGCACTACCGGAGCGATTGCAAAGCCTGCCGCGATCGCAACCATGGCGATTAGAACCATATGATAAAAGAAATGATTTTTTTTCATAGCCAGCCTCCTTTCCCATTGCCCCATTGGAGCCAACGGTTTATTTCTTGATAGAACAGGTGCCTTGAATGCCGAACCTCGCAAAAATGCCTGAAACCGGGCAACCACTGGTGAAAACAGACCGGATCAGATTCACGCCCACAAACGCCGTCAGGACCCGCCACCACTTACTCGCCCGGGTCACGAGCACAGCGCTGATCAAAATGAAAGTCCCCGCCACAACCTTAATCGCCCTGTACACGGTCATAACGATCTCTTTCCTGAAGAAAGGCTTTTGTTATTCTTTAGCTTCGGGTTTTATATTTTTATCTTTTTTTTCGAATTTCGGCAGGCAATCGGAACCGCAACAGCCGCCACCTTTCTTCCCCCAAAAGCAGCGCACGACAAGAAAAGCCGCCACCGCCACGATGCTTAACGCGATGATCTCATTGGCGTCCATCTCCGATCCTCCCAACTTCACCCATCACACTGCGTAAGTGTGAGAAAATCACACTTACGCAGTGTGATTCGGTTATTCAAAGCCCAAAAGCCGACCCCCTTGATAGACCATAAAGGATGCCGACCACGCAAGTCCTGTCATATAAAAGATTGTGAAGAAAGTCCATCCCCACGAACCCGTCTCGCGCTTAAGGACCACATAGGTCGAAAAGCACTGACACGCGAACACATAGAAGACCATGAGCCCAATGGCGACCAGCGGGGTGTAGAGCGGCTTGCCGGTATCGGGAGACTTCGCGGACTGCAGGGCCTCGATCAGACCCGCGGTCACTCCCTCCCCTTCACTTTTCACATGGTGAACGATCGCAAGCGTGCTGATCAAAAGCTCGCGCGCCGCAAAAGAAGCAACGATCCCGATACCAATCTCCCAGTTAAAACCCAAAGGCCGGATGACCGGCTCGATCGCCCTGCCAAGGGATCCGGCAAAGCTCGTGCGGATCTGGAATTCCTTTTGATCCTGTTCGATCGTCTCAAGACGTTCTTTTAAAACCTCTCCCTCAAGCGTCGCACCGGCTTCTACCCTTGCCGACCCAAAACGGGCCTCAGCCATGGGGTTTTTCGGATAACTTACGCAGAACCAAAGCACGATCGAAAGCAGAAAGATGATGCTTCCTGCGCGAACGAGGAATTCCTTCGAACGGTCCCACATCGCCGAAAAAACATTTTGCATATGCGGCATTCTGTAAGGAGGGAGCTCAAACACGAACGGCATCCGGTTCCCCCTCAGAAAAGTTTTCCGGAAGATCGCCGCCATCCCGAGCCCGGTCCCGATACTGAGAAGATACATCGCAAGCAGCGTCAGTCCCTGCATCGAAAAGATCCCGAAAAAGAATTTCGGGGGAATGAACGCGGCTGCGAGCAGCGTGTAGATCGGAAGGCGCGCGCTGCAGCTCATGAGCGGAGCCACGAGGACCGTCGCGAGCCGTTCGTTCCGGTCCTCGATCGTACGCGTCGCAAGCACCCCGGGGACTGTGCATGCGAACGAACTGAGAAGCGGCAAAAACGCCTTTCCATTCAATCCCACGAACTTCATGACCCGGTCGAGCACGAACACCGCGCGGGCCATATAGCCCGTATCCTCGAAGAACGCTATAAAAAAGAAAAGAAGCATGATCTGCGGCAGGAACACGATCACGTTCCCAACGCCCGAGATCACTCCGTCCACGATGAGGCTTTCAAGCACGCCGTCAGGCAGTGCCGTTTTGGCGAAAATGGCAAGATACTCGATACCGTGCGAGATCCATCCCATCGGGACCTGAGCCCAGCTGAAAATAGATTGAAATACGAACGCCATGACCCCGACAAATGCAAGAAGACCCCAAACGCGATGGGTCAGCACCCGGTCCAATGTTTCAGAGATGCTGAGCGCCCTTTTTTCTATCCGTCGAACGGAAGCTTGAACGATATTTTCGATCACCCGGTAACGGACCTCCGGTCGGACGGCCGGGTCGAATATTCGGATGCGCGCGGGACTTTTCCCGAGTTCTTCAGCAACGGCCTGCTTCAACTTTTTGATATACCCGCTTTGCATTCCGGCCGAGGGAACGCACCGGATACCGGTCATCGCCTCAAGCTTGGCGAGATCGATCACTATTCCCGTTTCTTCGGCGATGTCCCACATATTGATAATGAAGACCGTCCTGAGCCCCAATTCTGCCGCCTGGGTAGCAAGATAAAGGTTCCGCTCAAGATTATTCGCGGCAAGAACAACAAGGACAAGATCGGGAGGAGGCGTTCCTTTTTGCCTGCCGAGAAGCACGTCATGCACGACTTGCTCATCCGGCGATCTTGGCAGGAGACTGTAAGCCCCCGGAAGATCAATGACGGAAACTTCCCTTTCGCCGGCAACCCGCATGGTTCCGACACGTTTTTCGACGGTCACGCCCGGATAATTCGCGGTCTTGTGCCGGAGCCCCGTGAGAGCGTTAAAGATCGTGGTTTTTCCGGTGTTTGGATTTCCTACTAACACGATCTCTTTGATCCCCCGCTCGGTCAATGGCCACCTCGATGACGGTGCCTTCCCCGGCCCCCACACGGTCCGGGATCGCAAGAACCCTCGTCTTTTTCTACAAGAATGCTCTTGGCATCCTGCTTCCGGATAGACAGATGATAGCCCCGGATCGAAAGCTCCATCGGGTCCCCAAACGGGGCACAGCGCCGCACCCTGACCCGGGTTCCGTTCACCAGCCCGAGCTCCTCAAGGCGATGATGCAGATCTTGAGCTTCGTAATATCCCCGGACGATACCGCTTTCGCCCGGAAGAAGCTGGTCCAATGGAACAGTGTTCATTTCCGGCATTTTTTGCAAAGCCCCGCCAGTTGATGGCAATGGTATTCCAATTTAAAACAGTGCTTCTCCGCGACGCGACGCTGGGCCTTCTCGATCTCCGCGTCCTTGAACTCCACGACTTTCCCGCACTCGCGGCAGATCAAGTGATCATGGTGGGCTTTGGAGCGGGCGCATTCATAGTAAGTGTCCCGACTTGTCCGGAAACTCTGCGCGATCACACCGGCCTCAAGAAGGATCGGGAGATTCCGGTAAACCGTATCCCGTGAGATCTTCAGCCCCTGTTTTTTGAGACAGGTAACAAGAATGTCCACGTTGAAATGCCCGCGCTGGCGCTTGATCCCTTCGATCAATTTTAGCCGCCCCCCCGTCAGACGGTACCCCTTGCCGCGGATAAAGCCTTCGAATTCTTTTTGATCTTTGACCATGGGAATAGGCTGTCCTTATTAAGATTGAGTCTGAATAAGAGGAAGTGTAGCGGATAGACCGGGGGATGTCAACAAAGCCTAGATCAATTTTTCGGCCATGCGGGAGCGGACGATCTCACTTAATTCTGAGAAATCATTATGCTGCAGCCGGGCCGTCTCGATGGGCTCCAACACGGTCAGATCGCAGAAGACCTTGGACTTCATGACCCAGTCTCCTTTGGGGATCGCGTTCCTCGTTCCGCTGATAACGACCGGAAGGATCGGAACCTTTTCCGAAAGGGCCAGCTTGAAAGCCCCGCTCTGGAAAGGGTTCATCTCCTCGGTCTCACTGCGGGTCCCCTCCGGGAAAAAAAGGACCGACATCCCCGAGCGGAGATACGCGATCGCTTCCCGGTAAACATCGCGAATGCTGGCACGGTCGTTGCGCTTCAGGCGGATGTGTTTGCAAAGCCCGAGGCACCAGCCGAGAAATGGGATGCTAAAAAGGCTTTCCTTCGCCACCCACTTGAACTGCAGGCGAAGCTGATACAGGACCGCAATGTCCGCCAAACTCTGGTGATTGGCCACGATCACATAAGTGCGTTTCGGGTCCGCATGTTCGAGGCCGTTTACTTTTAACCGCCAATACGGGCTCAGGCCGATCACGGCGCTTGACCACCAGAAACATTGCCGGTGCAGGATCTTTCTCTGCTTATCAAAAGGAAAACAAATGACCCAGAGGACCAGCTGGACGAAATAAAGAAGCGCGATCAGTGCGACACAGCTGACCCAAAAAAAAACAGAAAGCAGAGCGTTCAGCGCAGGCCTCCTTAAAAACGGTAAAATGTCATAAAAAAGATGGCGAGGCTTAACGCCACCAGGATGACACCGAGGATCCGGGTATTCCGGACTTCGCGCGCCTCATCGATCGGAGCCACTTTCCAATTGAAGTGTTCCATGACCCATTGATAAAGGCCGATCGATCGCTGGGGCCGGACGACCGAAAAAATGCCTAAGGCGAAACTCAGACAACCGATCCCGAGAAAAACGAACTTCGGGGACATGAAGCAACAACTGCTTAGCGGACATTGCATTTTTTGTTCTCCTTTTAATTTTATCTTGCGCGGACCTCGTAAGAGCTTTTTGCCTGATGACCCCTTGATAGGGTTGAGCGTTCAGGACATAGGTTATAGGAAAATCACCATTGTCTCAACGCCAAACTCTTTCCACCCCTATGCTCTAAACCCTGTCCCCTATTTTGTATCTTCCCACGCGCTGCGGTAACCGTTCACGGATTCAACATAGCGAAGCAGTTCTTCAAAAAAAGCATGGTTCGAGAGCGTCGCGCTGTCGCCGATCATGATGAGTTTGCGCTTGGCGCGCGTCATGGCAACGTTCATGCGCCGTGTATCGGTCAAAAACCCCAGCTGCCCTTCCCGGTTCGAGCGCACGAGAGAAACGATCACTGCTTCTTTTTCCCGGCCCTGAAATGCGTCCACGCTATCGATCTCAAGCGCTGCTAAATCGCCCGGCTCACTTTTATCCCCCACGATCATTCCCGTTAAAAGTTTTACCTGAGCGCTATAAGGGCTGATGATCGCGATCCCTTCCGGCGACACGCCGGCTTTGATCAGGCGATCCAGCTCCGTCACCACGAGTCTCGCCTCCTGGGAATTGTAACGGCTCTCTGTCCCCTCTTCGATCTCTTCTTCATATCCAAGACCCGCGGTGTCCAGAAAAACAACGGGGGTCTCATCCAGCCCCTCTGTTTTCACGTTCGAAAGATCTTTCAGCCTATGTCCCGCGACCGACGGATCGGCCGTGAGTGCGTTGTCATAGAATTTCCGGGAGGAGAAATCCATGATGTTCTCATGCATCCGGTATTGCCGCTCGAGACGCACCTTAGACTTCGGGCCCAGGACCTCATGCAACCGCTCAAAAAGAGTGAAACCCAAACCCCGCTCGCCCGGCCGCGACCGGAAGACCGTCGGCGGAAGCTGGCAATGATCTCCCGCTAAAATGACCTTGCCCCCATGGCGCATCGGGATCCAGGTCGCAGGCTCGATCCCCTGCGTCGCCTCATCCAAGATCACCCAGTCAAAAGCCTTGGCACGGAGCAAGGGATCCCCGCAGACCGTGTGCGTGGCCACCACCACATCCGAAGCGTTCCAAACCTGCTTGAAGATCTGTGTCTTGAGATCACGGATATCGTCACGGAGCCTGTTCACCTCATCACGCATTTCTTTACGTTCTTCCCAGGACATGACGCGCCGGTCCTGCCGCCGCTCCCTTTGCCGGGCGAATTGTTCGAGCTGGGCCTCATGCGCATCGATCATTTTCGCGTAGGGATGTGCGGCAAGTTTATAACTCAGGGTGTGTTCACGGATCCGTTCGGTGATACGCGCCGGATGGCCCAACCGTGTCACGGGGATCTTCTTTTCCGCAAGGCATTCCACCAAGTGGTCGCACGCGGCGTTCGAGGGCGCCGAGACCAGGACGGTCTGGCCCTTCCCGAAAGACTGACAAATGATCTCGGTCAGCACGCGCGTCTTGCCTGTCCCCGGGGGCCCGTGGATGAGGAGCACGTCTTCGGCTTCAAGCGCCAGCGCGACCGCTTTTTTTTGATCATCATTAAGCGTCGGATCAAAACTCCGGGATATTTCCGCGGGGACCGGATCGCCGAAACGTGGCTTTTTCAAGCCGAGACTGATATCCCTGAGCAAAGCGACCCGGGAGTGATCCGCGGTGCGCGTCATTTGCAAAGCTTCATACATGCGTTGGTACGTGGTGCGATTCTCGGAAAGACTAAGCTGATAACTTTTTTCGCTCTCGACCCAGCCCGGGATCCTGCCGCTAAAAGCGACCGTGATGCGGGAACGATCTTTTTCATAGACCGTGCCGGCGGGACGATCCTCCGGCGGCGTCTGAAAACCGGAAAGCGAGACAACATCGCCAGCATTCAGGGAATAGCGCGGCAGGAAACGGCCGTTCTGGAGCGCGAAGGTGAGAAGTTTCTGGCCGGAAGGATTGTAGTGGGTTTCCAGAAGGTCCAGACGGAAAATGGCTTTGCCCTTTTTTTCACGAACTTCGGGTTTTTGGTCCAGAAATTCCGTCTGGAAACGGTTCTGTTCTTCACGCTCTTCGTCACGAAGGAGACGGGTCAGGCGAAGAAAATGTTTCTCGATCACGGCCTCGTCGCCGACCCAGATCCTGCGCTCCTCTTTTTTCTCGATCCTGGGGGGAAGAGGTGCGTGGACTTTCCTTCGGCGCTTTTTCGGCTTATCGCGATAAGTTTTGGACATAAAACCTCAAAAGATTAGGACCCGGGACTAGTTTCTCGGGACCCAAAAAAACAAGGAACAAACGAGTCCCCAGTCCCGAGGCACGGGTCCCTTGTTTTGCATAAATCATTCTCCGATGATCTTGACGATCACGCGTTTACGGCGGCAGCCGTCGAACTCAGCATAAAAAATGCGCTCCCAAGTTCCGAAATCGAGCCGGCCCTTTGTGATGGCCACCACGACCTCGCGGCCAAAGAGTTGCCGTTTGACATGCGAATCGCCGTTATCCTCGCCGGTCCGGTGATGGCGGTACCCTTTAAGATCATACGGGGCTATACGCTCGAGAAAATCGTCGAAATCCTGGATCAGGCCCGGTTCGTCGTCATTGATGTAAACGCTCGCAGTGATATGCATGGGATTGACAAGGCAGAGGCCTTCCTTGACACCGCTCTTGGTGACTGCGGTTTCGACTTGTGGGGTGATGTTGATGTAATCGCGTTTCTTTTTTGTCTCGAAGGAGAGATATTCGGTGTGCGTCTTCATGGATCACCTCTTTCATGGGAAGAACCAGGACAATCTAACATGAAAATGGGCTACGGACAAAAAAAGACCTCCGTCAAAAATCGAGGCGGAGGTCAAAAATTCGAGAGCCGTGGGTTAGGTAGGAAGGGACCGGCTTATGGTGGTATCGGCCGCTTTTTCAAAAATGGTTTCCGGCTTCATGATGGGCTTATAGTCGGTCGGTCCCGGAAAGGGGCAAGTCGCTATATCATAGATCCCGGCTCCGGCCCGCAGAAGTGAGTACCCGATCCCCCGTCCGATGCTCATGACAAATCCCGTGAGATAATCCGGGCTTTGCTCCATCGCCGTGGGTATTTGGGTCACGAATTCTCCCGGACTGGTCGCAACATTCGTCACCCCGCGGCTGAACTTGGTGAGCGCTTTATTGGAATTCATTTTTTCTACGACCGAGGCCTCGGCGTGAGCGCTTGAGATCGCCAGCGCGACAGCAAGGAACAGAGCGAACTTTTTCATTTTAAGATTCTCCTTTTTTCATTCAGGCCAGTTCATCCTACCCTGTAGTATCGGCCACTTTGTATCTTTTTTAAATTTTTTTTGTCCCCCCGTCGGAGACTAGCGGGGTGGGTCCCTTTCAATCCTCAAACCCCTCTGTTTGAAAAACCTCGATCATGGCCTCCGGAAGTTCCTGCTCCGTAAGCCCCGCTTTCTCCAACGCGCAACTCTCAAAAAAAGTTTTGGCATCCCAACCGGTCTCGGTCGCGACTTCGGGAAGATAAACCCCCTTTTTCCATCCCCGGGTCACGATGATACCGTCCGTTCCGGTCCGGATATCCTTGTAACTTTTTACTGGCACGGGTTCCGTGAGAAGCGAGATATGGACCTTAAGATCTTTAAGTTCGTTCAAAGCGAGCGGCGGGAACCGCGGATCCTCGAACGCTGCGGCAAGGGTCATATGAGGAATGCTTTCCCGGAGCGGTTCATCTCCCAGGATATGCCCGATACACCCCCGCAGATGGCCCCGAAGCTTGAGCGTGACAAAGATCCCGCGCCTTTGTTCCATGATCTCACGGTGAAGCTCGAGCTTCGGTTCGGGCCCAGCTGTCAAATGCGCCTTTAGAAGCTCATGACTATAAGCGAGGATCTTTTTCTGGTCAGCCGAAGAAAGGGACCAGACATTCATTGACTGCCTGTCCCCTTTTCCATAAATGCCATGGCCGCGTAACCCACGACCGAACTCCGGTCTCCGGTTATATCTCCCGAATTCGCGTATCGGATCAGACGAGGACCGGACCATTTCATTTTCTTGGCCAGCAGGATCGAGGTCAGAACAGGCCCCATGCCACAGGCTTCAGCCTCCTCCTTGGCGTATGCGTTGTAGATCGCCTCGGCGTTCCCTTTTTCGAACATAGCGATCAGGGCTTTGTCCTTTCCGGACGCTGTTTCATAAGGATGAAAATGGGAGAGGTCTGTCGTTGCCACCACAAGCGTGTTTCGATCGGCGAGCGTCTTGGCCAAAGTATCCGCGAGGATGGTGATGTTTGTGATGTTCTGAACGCCGATGTAGATAGGAACGATCTTAAGACCTGCGATCGTTTCCTGAAGGAATGGGATCTGGACCTCCAGGGAATGTTCTTCGAGACGGCCGGACATCGCATTCCGGAAAAGCGGTTGGGACATTTGGATCTCTCGGGCAAGTTCGCGGTCCACAGGAACGCGTCCAAGCGGCGTTTCATAAGCCGCGACATCGTCCACGAGCACGCCTTGCAAAAATACGCGGTGCAAAAAAGCGATGATGACAACGCTGTCGAACTTCCGGCCCTCTACCAACTTGTAGGCCTCAGCCGCGACCTGCCCCGAGTAGTCATAGCCCGCGTGCGGAACGATCAGCGCCCGGACATCCGCGGCAGGAACGCTCTTGGCTGCGGTGAGGAATTGCCGAATCTGTTTTTTGAGGAGTTCCGGTTCTTCGGGATAGAACTGTCCGCTCACCACCGCCGTGCGGACCCTCTCCTGAATCGTCATGATCTTGTCCCTCGCCTTATAATTGTTTTTATTCTACACCCAAAAGAGACTTGGAAAACCCCTAAAATTTCAAAGTCCAAGGATGTCTGGAATTCGCAGCGGCCGCAGATTATAATGTCTTCGCCTGTTCCAGGGAGGATCCAGCACCATGCCGATCTCATCCAAATCTTCAGCCGCCCAAGCAAGGGATTTCGTTGCGGAGTCTCTCAAGCTCGAAAGTCTTGTGGCCTATCAAAAACATTCCGTCGTGAGCAAGCAGATTTTGAACAAAAAAGCGGGGACGCTCACGTTGTTCGCCTTTGATCAAGGTGAGGGTTTGAGTGAACACACGGCACCTTATGACGCGTCTGTCATGATCCTCGACGGAAAAGCCATGATTATGATCGGTAGAAAACCACACGAGTTGAAGAAGGGTGAGATGATCATCATGCCTGCGGGTATCCCACATTCGCTCAAAGCCGTTGAACCCTTCAAAATGCTTCTGATCATGATCCGGT
>CAZPCF010000051.1:0-10262 GCA_964585045.1 uncultured bacterium | reverse complement strand
GCCGCCCTGATTATCTTTTAAAAAAAAATAAAAATCAGTGCTGTCCCAACTACCATTACGAAAAATATAACATAAGTCAGGATAGTGGTCCCTAAAAAGAGAAAAGGCCAAAAAGCTTAGGATCGCTTTTTAGCCTTTTCGAACTTGGGTAGAACTGGATTAACTTGGAATGATATGGACAGATCGGTTCGCCCGGAACTCCACGATCCCCGCCCGTTTTGCGAAAAGAGTATCATCGGAACCGATCCCGACAAAATTCCCGGGATGATACCGCGTCCCACGCTGACGGACGATGATGCTCCCCGCGGTAACTTTCTGGCCGCCGTAGGCTTTCACGCCCAATCGTTGGGAATTGGAGTCTCTTCCGTTGGTTGTACTTCCCTGACTTTTTGTATGTGCCATGTTTTCCTCTGAAAGGCATGTTTAGCACTGCGTTACTATTAATTTTAAGGGTTCGCAGTACTATACCGTTAAACCCATTAAAACAAATGAAGAACGGTATCAGCTCACTTTGATCTCTTTGACAAGCAACCGGAGCAAATCCTGGCGATGCCCCTGTTTTTTCCGTGATGCTTTACGGCGGCGCATCTGGTAATGGACCAGTTTGGGGCCTCGAAACTCCCCGAGATTTTCACAAACGACCTTGGCGCCCGGAAGCACCGGGGTCCCGACCTTCACCTGGCCCCCATCTTGAACGAGCATCACCTGGTCCAAAATAACCTCTTTTTGACCCTCGGCCACGTCTAACAACTCGACTTCGATCACCTGTTGGGGCGCCACCCAATACTGTTTGGAACCCGTCTCAACAATTGCGTACTTTTCCATGAAATGACTCCTTTGACTGTAAGAGAGCGGGTATCTTATGGGAATTCACTAGAACTGTCAATGCTTTTTAAATAGCTATAACCCATTGAAATAAAAAGGGTTAGGTGTTTTGGAAGGGGTGCGTCAGAAAAATCCGGGATCGGGCTAAGCAGTCCCCTTTTTCCAATCGTTCAGCGACCAATCAAATGAGGGATATTCGATCTTGTATTTGGCTTCCTGCAAATATTCGCCTTTGGCCTCATCTTCGAGATAATAGGCCAGGAAGGAGAGCACTGCGTTATCGTCCACTGAAAACTTGCCGCGAGGTTCGGGGGTCCCAAAATCCAGCTTGAAATCTTTTTTGTACCATTTGAAGATCTTCGAGATCCTGATCTTTTTCCGGCCGGGGGTAACGTCCACATAGGCCGGATCTGTTACGAATTGCCGCGTTAAAAGAAAGAGTTGTCCTTCCACCTTAGGCCCCGTGAATGCCTCACGCATTAACTTGGGACCCCCCTTGGCCGCCACAGAAAGCGCCAGATGGATCTTCTCGTCACGATAGACTTCGATCAGATTCGTCACCCGGATATCGTTCAGGCTGTACTGAGACTGGGTCTCCTT
The DNA here is from genome assembly GCA_964585045.1 of uncultured bacterium. GTDB lineage: Bacteria > Omnitrophota > Omnitrophia > Omnitrophales > Aquincolibacteriaceae > Aquincolibacterium. Next base: position 8,837 of record CAZPCF010000051.1, on the reverse strand, counting down.
CTCACCAAGATGCATCGCCGCAATGTCCCAAAAACCCGGGATCTTCTGGACCGAGGTCACGGGATAATTCTCGACCACCAGTTTGATCAATGTCGCGTGATACGCGTTCAGCCAGAATGCCAGCGTCTCTTCCCGCGGCCATCTTGCCATGGCCCATCCATCAACGGATGCCAAACTTGCCAGATAATCGTTCAGCTCTTTCGGATCCTTTGCGATCGACCGGTAATCCACCTCGCCTCTCTCGTTCACATTTTTTTTGAGGAAGGCATCCCAGGCGGAGTGATCAAAACCCGTTGCCGCGTAAAGCCCCGAGGGGACTGAACACAGAAGAAAGAAGAGCAGGATGAATATTTTTTTTTGAATCGTCATGGAAAAAAGTCTTGGTACTGCGTTGATATTAATTTTATAGGTTCGCAGTGCTGCGCCGTGTACCCGTAAAAGTTAAATTGACACGGCACTAGAAACGGATGCCATGCTGTTTGAGGAAAACCTGATCATCGTCGTTAAGCTCACACTTAAGCTCCCCCGACCTGAAATACTCACTCATGGCCCCTCCTTCGAACATTTCCTCAATTTCGTCGAATTCTTCCGGGGTGAGTGGTGACATATTCAGAAAGAAAATATTCACGTCCGGGCTTTTGTCTTTCATGTCTTTTAAGAATTTCATCATCTCTGCGGGGCTTTTCCCGTCCATTGGGTACTGGCTCATGATCTTCTTGAGAAGGTGCATCAACTGCTTCATGTTCTGTTCAAATTCCTTGTCAAAGCTCATGGACGCTCCTTTCAAATAAAATTCTATAAGAACGTTTTATTTAACGATGGTCGTCTAAAAAGGCTTGAACCGCCAAAGCCGCAGCGCAACCTTCGCCGCAAGCCGACACCAATTGACGCACGGCCCCTTTGCGCACTTCCCCTGCCGCAAAAACTCCGGGCACGGAAGCCGCGAGCGAACCATCGGTCACGACATGGCCCTTTTCATCCAGGGCCACAAAATCTTTTGCGATCCCGCTGTTGGGATCGTGGCCGATAAAAACAAAAACACCGTCCGCCGGGATCCTTTGCGTCTCGCCTGTCTTTACATTTTTCAAAAGGACGGCTTCTACTTTCTTTTCGCCTTCGATTTTATCAACAACGGTGTCCCAAATAAAGCTTATCTTGGGATTCATTTTGGCTCGTTCTTGTAGGATCGGGCTTCCGCGTAATTTGTCACGGCGATGAACGATCGTCACCCGCTCGGCAAACCGCGTTAAAAAGATCCCCTCTTGAAGCGCGGAATCTCCGCCGCCGACCGCAATGACTTTTTTGCCTTTAAAGAAGGCCCCATCACAGGTCGCGCAATAAGAAACACCCTTGCCCGTAAGTTCTTTTTCGTTGGGAATTCCTATCATGCGAAACGAGGCGCCCATTGCGAGAATGACCGATCGGGCGGTATAGCTCACCTCAGTGCTTACGGCTTCGAAAAGATCCCCTTTTTGTGAAAGGCTTTTTATTTCTTCATAAACGATTTGCGTGCCATAGCGTACGGCTTGGGCTTCCATTTTCTGGGCGATCTCGGGCCCCAAGACACCTTCCGGGAAGCCGGGATAATTCTCCACCAGATCGGTGGAGGCGATCTGCCCTCCCGGAACAAGCTTTTCGAAAAGGATCGCGGAAAGATTGGCACGCGAGGCATAGAGAGCGGCGGTCAGCCCCGCCCCACCGCCACCGATGATCATCACATCATAGATCTTTTTTTCCATATTTCAGACTTCGTAAACGCTCGCTGTTTTCAATATCTCATCTTCGGCAAAAACCGGTACCTGCGCGCGCAACGCGATCGCCACACTATCGGAAGGCCGGGAATCGATCACCACCTCTTGCCCATTGTCCTTCAGGATATACAGCTTGGCGTGGAATGTATTGTTCTCCAGCTTGTCGATCACGACCTTTTGGAGTTTTCCACCAAGCTCTTGGACGATCTTGAGCATCAGATCGTGGGTCATCGGCCGGGGTGGCTTGACATTGCCCAGTTTCAATTTGATGGCATGAATTTCCGGCAACCCGATCACCACGGGAAGGAACCGGCTCCCGTCCTTTTCCCGGAAGACCACGAGCTGCTCATGCCGATTCTCATCGACCTTGATCTTGCTTAAAACCATTTCAATCATCAATGGCCTCGGGACGAGCGTGAGACGTGTGAAATTCGGAGGCGTCGGAAGAACTCGCGGGTTTTTTTTGTTCCAAAACGGGGCCTTCGTGTTTTGTTTTCTCGGCTAAATGCCGCTGGGCTTGCTTCGCCTCGATCACTTCGCGTTCGATCGTTTCCTGTTCCGCCAGGAGTTTACGCATATCCTCCTCCCGGTCGCGGATCTCGGATTCGATCTTCTCCTGTTGTTTAACCACCTGTTTAAGGCGCGCCTCTTTGGCCAGGAGTTGTTCATGAAGCTGGGCCTTTTTCTGCACCGTCTCGCGCTGGTCCAGCTCGGCATGAAGCTGGCGGATCTGCTTGCGAGCATTTTCAAGGTCCATCTCCCGGGCCTCCAGCTGCGCGAGACGCACCTGCCAGGACTTCTGCTGGTCCTCGAAGGCCCCCCGCATCTGCCGGATCTCTTTTTCAAACTCGGAGGACCTCTGCTCCCACCGCTTGGCCTGTTGGGTCTGGAGTTCCAATTCTTGGATCAAACGGTTTTCGCTCGACTGAACGATCTTTTTTCCTTCCTCGAGATTTTTGATCTTTGCGTGAAGCCCTTCCACCAGGGTCTTTTGATTGTCCAGCTCCCTCCGGAACTGGGCCGCCTGGCTCTCCCACTCGCGGCGCACCTGTTCCTGCTCGTCCTTGGCGCGCTGGAGATCGTTCTTCACGGCATGAAAACTTTTGAGGAGCGCCTGTTTTTCCTGTAACAATTCTTTATGGGTCAGATCACGCTCTTCGATCTGCTTCATCAACTCTTCGGCCTTATGATCTTCGGAACCAAGCTTTTCTTCAAAATACAGGCGGGTCTGGCGAAACTCTTCGCGGAGAAGCTCGTATTTTTCCTCTGCGTGATTCACCAAAGTCTGTAGTTCTTGGATCTCTTTTTCGTTTTGTTTTTTTTCGGTCTCGCTAATCTGCACGGCTCTTTCCTTCTCCGAGACCTCGGCCTGCGCTTTTTCAAGTGCCTTTCGAAGCTGACCTACGCTTTCTTTCAGTCCCACGCTCTCCTTCAAAAGCTTTTCACGCTCTTCCTCAAGAATGCTCCGAAAATGGCGGCTGTTTTGATTGGACATGCTGTTCCTTGCGGAAGCCCGTGCGTCCCCCCGCTCCGGAGAAATCCCCTCGTTCTGCACCCAGGACCGGATCTCCTGGATGGCTTCACCGTGATAAAGTTTTTCGGTCTCATTTTTTTTCGAAGGTTCCGCGGGGGATCCTGACTGACGAAGAAATGCAAGGCTCGGCGGTGTCGGCCACACGGTCCGGTAACACCGCCGCTTCAGAAAACTGTCATTACTGACCACGATGTCCGTTTGAGAACTCCGGAAATATTGCTTTACCTGAAGCGCGGTCGCATACAAAAGATTATCCATGAGAATGATGGGGGTGTTCTGGACGAGATCGAGGGCTTCGTCCACGGGAAGATGAAAAGCCTGGGCGATCTCGCGGGCGATCTTGGTGCGTTCCAGCTCGCTCTTGAGGGGATTGAGGACCACGAACCAGTCCTGCCCGCCGCCTGGTTGAACCTTTTTAGTGCCTGTAAGCATGCCAACCCTTGAAGGTCTTTGATTTGAAAAGAAAAGGATTTTGCGTGATGAGGTCTAGCGTTGCGCTTTTATTAATTCTACAACCCGAAAAAAGAATGAAAAACAGCACCACTTCTTGTTCGTCCTAGAACGTGATCCGTTCGGCGATCTCGTGGATGACCGGGATCTCCCACCGCTCCCCCATGAGCACCTTCACGATCCCGATGAGCGAAAGGATCCCGAACGCCACAAATGACAACGTAAATACCAAGTCCCCTATCACGGGAACAACCTTCAAGATCGCCGCGGCTAATTCCAGGATAAAGAGCACCAGAGCCTGTTTTCCGTGAAAAAGCGCGAACTTGTTCTCTTTCTTGAGTGCAAGCGGCACAAAACAAAGAAAGCTCAAATAACCGATCGCCGCAAAAAACTTCGCGTCCTGGACCTCTGGGTCAACAGGCGCAACAACTTTTTCATTCGTAGTCATCATTTCTCCTTCATTTAAATGAGCGGGCTATTATAGAAAGACCCGCGCACCACCGTCAAGGTACAATCCTTCAAAAACTGATGCGACAATCTACGGACTGCCCGCCAAACTGTTTCACACGACCGCGGGTTTCGTTTCATGGCAAACCCGGGGGATCGTCCGTTCCATCGGGATAAAAAAGCTCCCCACTTCGCATACTCCGATAAACATCCGTCGCAACATATAAACAGTCCCCATGCCCAACCCGGGAAAGAATCCGGAACCGCCCTGGTCCCTCATGTCCGCACGGATCGTGCACGGAATTTCGGCAAAACTGGTCGCTATGTTCTCAAGCCCGCGGCCGAACTTGGTCCCGATCCCATACATGTAATCGCCGACCGTCGCCTCTTCGGCGGATGACGCCAAAGTCACCGGAAGCATTGTCAGTGCGATCAACAGGATCGATATTTTAAACCTCATAAAAAATTCCCCGGTTAGCCTTTGCGGATCAGCCGCCACGGATGGAGTTTCAGGTTCTCGGTCATATCGCGCAAGTTCGCCGTCACTTCATGAAGATTACTGATGCTCTTGGCGATCTCTTCCTTGTTCCCCCCCACCAGTTCGTTCGTGGTCTTGAGGAGCGGATTCAGGCTATCCGTCATTTGGGTCACATCATCCGCCAAAACGTTCATCTTGCGGATCAGAACATGCATCGGGATCGGATCCACTCCCTGGATCACCGTGCCGGTTTCCATGGGGGGAGCATCCTTTGAACCGACGGAGATCTCGATGAATTTCTCGCCCATCATTCCGAGAGTATCGATATACGCCACACTATCCTTGCGCACATAGGCATCGGAAGAAACCTTCACCGTCACCAGGATCGGCCTTACTTCCCCTCTCAGGATCTGGATACTGTCCACCTTCCCAACTTCACGCCCCGCATAATAAACAGGCGCATCATCACTAAGGCCGCTCAGGTACCCGAACTGGACCTTCCATTCGTTGGCCCCTTTCTTGAAGTAGCCTCCGACCACGAACGTGAGCACCAAAAGCAGCACGAGCGTGACCAGCACAAAAAATCCGGATTTGATCTCGGATGATGAGTAAGTATTTGAAGAATCCATTTTTTCCTCCTCTGGAACGATCTTTTAAGTGGACAGAAGCCCTTTTAAATAAGCCTCACTGGTTTGTTTGAACGGAATAACGCCTTCAGACTCTCCGTGAATGAACTGCTGGACGTATGAATCTTTTGAATTTTTGATCTCGTCGGCTGTCCCGACCTGCAGCACTTTACCTTTATGAAGAATGATGATCTGGTCCGCAATGCGGAACGCGCTTTTCATTTCATGTGAGACCACAACCGAAGTGATGTTGAGCTTCTTGCTAAGGTCCAGGATGAGGCGATCGATCATGCTCGCAGTGATCGGGTCCAGACCCGCGCCGGGTTCGTCATAAAATACGATCTTCGGATCGAGCGCGATCGCACGCGCGAGGGCCACACGTTTCTTCATCCCGCCGGAGATCTGATGCGGCATAAAGTCCTCAAAACCCGTCAGCCCCACAAGCTCCAATTTCACGCGGACAATGATGCGGATGATCTCGGGAGAAAGATCCGTGTGCTCTTTGAGCGGCACCGCAACGTTCTCTCCAACGGTCATAGAATTAAAAAGCGCTGACCCCTGAAAAAGCATGCCGAACTTGCGCCGCACCTCGTTCATGTCTTTTTCTTTGAGTCCCACGATGTTCCTGCCGTCCACCAGGATTTCACCGGACGTCGGTTGATGTAAAGCGATCAGGTGGCGCAAAAGGGTCGTCTTGCCGCACCCTGAGCCGCCCATAATGACCGTGATCTTGCCTCGCGGGATCGTAACGCTGACACCATCCAACACCACAAGGTCTCCGAAACGCTTGATAAGGTTTTTGACTTCAATAACGGGCTGTTCGGATCCGTTCATAAATTCCTCATGTGGGCAAGGCGTAGTAAATGACCGCCGTCGCCAAACAGTCCACCACAATGATCAGCACGATCGAGATCACGACCGCCTGCGTCGTGGCTTTCCCTACCGCGTCTGCGCCTCCTGAAACGGAAAGCCCCTGGTGGCAGCTCACAAGCGCGATCAGAATGCTGAAGATAAAACTTTTAAGAAGACCGGTATAGATATCTTTGAGACAAAGAGCCTCAATGCTTTTGGCGATATAAAGATGGGAATTGATCCCGAGCCCTGTCACTCCGATCGCCCAACCCCCGATCATCCCCACGACGTCCACGATGACCGTTAAGCACGGAAGCATTAGAGCCAGCGCAAGAACGCGCGGCACGACAAGATAGCGGATCGGATTGATCCCCATAGTGGTCAGCGCATCGACTTCTTCCTGGACCATCATGGTCCCGATCTCCGCGGCCATACGTGCCCCGATGCGGCCGGAGATCACGATCGAAGCGATCAAAGGTCCGAGTTCACGGGCCATCGCAACGCACACAAGACTGCCCGTGTACATAAGAGCCCCAAAGGTCTTCAAGGAATAGGCCGCTTGTAGAGCAAGTACTGTTCCGACCGAAGCGCCCACGAGCGAGACGATCGCCGTAGAATCGATACCGATCAAGACCATCTGGCGGAAAAGGACATCCAGAGGAATGACCTTCTTCTTGAAAAAGGCCGCGATCGTATAACCGGCGACCGCCGACCCAAGATCCCATAACCGGGCCACACCCGCTAAAATGAAAAGCAATCCCTGCCCGATCTTTCCTGCAAATTCTTTCATATGAAAATATCCCTTAGATATCCGTTCAGGTTTTAGAACCTAAACACTCCACCGCCTCCGTGACGGTGGGAGTAATTTCAAAAATGCTGTCGAGCTTGGCGATCTCAAAAACGCCCCGGACCGTAGGTGTAAGCGCCGCAAGAATAAGACGGCCTTGATAGCGCTTGGCTTTCTGGAATGCTTCGACAAAGGTCGCGATACCGGAGCTGTCCATATAGTCCACGCCGCCTAGATTCACAAGGATCTTGGGAGCCTGTTTTCCGGTCAATTCCGCTAATTTTTCACGAAGCTCGGGCGAAGAGTGATAGTCGAGTTCCCCGGAAAGTTCCAGGATTTGGATGTCCCCTTGACTTGTTGATTGTATTTTCATAGTCCACCTTCCTTTTTCAAATTTTGGTCTTGTGCTTGATCAAATGAAGTCGGTTCGCTGCCGGGTCCTGATCGTCATAGATCATTTGATCCATGATCGTCCTGATAAAATGAACTCCAAGACCGCCCGGTCTGTGACGCGGAAGCTCTGGGGACGGCACTTGGGTCGGATCGAACTTCTTGCCCCGGTCCTCCACTACGATCTCGATCTTATCGTCAGCCGCCGCAACAGAAACCGTCATCTTGCCCGGCTTTTCCTGATAAGCGTGCCGGATAATATTTGTCAAAGCCTCATCGACCGCCAAAAGGATCTCCTCGGTGGTCTTTTTTTCCCATCCCGTCTGGCCCAGGATCTGGCGGAGTTCTTTTCGGAAAGGCGAAAGAACCTCGGAGGATGCGTTCAGTTCAAATCTTTTTTCCACTCAACCCCCTGCTGGAGGAGTTCCCGGAGGATCGTGCGAGACGAAAAAGTCTTCCGGGACCTTTCTTTCGCAAAACACATTTGAAGATAGCGCGCGACAATATCGACCTCAAGATTGACCTCGGAACCCACCTGCTTGATGCCAAGAGTTGTTACTTTGAGCGTGTGTGGGATCACAGCGATCTGGAACACCGGACCACGGACCTTCTGCACCGTCAAACTGATCCCGTCACACGCAACCGATCCCTTGTCCGCGAGAAGGGCGATTATATCCTTGGAAGCTGTCAGGAACAAGGTCGTATTCTTCTTTCGCCTCTCTATCTTGACGATCGTGCCCCGGCCGTCAATGTGCCCGGTCACAAAATGCCCGCCGAGCCCATCCCCGATCTTGAGGGACCTTTCAAGGTTCACGCGCCCTCCGCGTTCCAGCGTGCCCAGCGTGGTCGCTTCCAGGGTCTGGCGCACCACATCCACCTCAAAACCGCTGGGGCTCACGCGAACCGCGGTCAGACACACCCCGTCAGTCATGATGCTGTCACCAACTTTCAATCCTTTTTCTTTTTTTTGGAACCGGAACCCGAAACGGATCTGTCCGCCCCGTTTCTCTTTTTTAATAACAATCCCCTGATTCTCAATGATGCCCGTGAACATAATAGCTCCTTGTTTTATCTTTTATAAAACGTCCCTTCAAATATCCAATCATCTCCTGAACGCGTAGTCTTGGCTGTCTTGAACAAGAACGCCTGATCCGGAGTTTTCACGCCAAGGCCTTCTACGGAGGTTTTGGCATGACGACCGCCAAAAACTTTCGGCGCAAGGATCCAAAAAACGCGGTCCACACATCCTGCTTCCAGAAAGGACCAGGCCAATTCCCCTCCGCCTTCGACCAAAAGTTTGGTCACCCCCAGCGACGCGAGTTTTTTAAGAAGCTCGCGGACTTCGATCCTGCCGCGTTTTTCCCTAACGGGCAAAAGCATCAACGTCCCCTTTTGGGCCTCCGCTTTTTTAACGATCGCCTTAAGATCTTTTTCAGGGAATACGAGGATCGTGAGCCGGTTGTCTTCAAAGATGCGCGCTTTCGGGGACCAACCTTGCGCGGAGATCATCACGATCTTCCAT
>CAZPCF010000050.1:0-10458 GCA_964585045.1 uncultured bacterium | reverse complement strand
AGGCATAAATGTGCGGGACGGGGCCCCGGGAATGGATCTTGAGAATATGTTTGCCCGGTGTCACGTCCAAAGCAGGCTCTGCAAACCACCCGCAATGCGCTTTGGTCCAGCCCCCGCTTAACGAACCCAGGCCGGATTTTGTGAGCAGCCGCCCGTCAAAATACAGTTCCACGGGACGTTGATCATTACTCGCGTAACAAGAAAAGAATTGATAGGGCCCCGGCTCAACGAAATCCACCTCGTATTCCGCAAAGGCGGACTCGTGCCCGCCGTCGATCACCATCCGCCTTCCGAACTTTCTTGATACCGTATTAAGATTGCCGTTTTTCATCTGATCGGCATAGATAAAGACCATTTTCTTGGCTTTGGGGATCGTTTTCCGGAGGCTGCCTCCGGGTTTTTGCCCGACGGTCCCGGCAAGGTCCTCTTTTGTATAGGCGAGAAAATCTTTGTGGATCTCCAAATTCATTCCCACGTTGTCGCAAAAATTCACGCAGTTGATGTTTTTGAAATACCGGTGTTTTTTCTTCAGATTTTTTGCGTTGTACCTGAACTTTTGATATTCCGTGGAATTCCACACCCGCGTAAAACATTCTTTGTTAAGAGAGCCCAAGGGATGTTTGACGCTTTTGCAGCAGGGTATGACTTCCCCTGTCGAAAGCACCCGTGCATATTCCCAACCGATGTAGCAAGGGATGCTTTCAATAAAACTGGCCTCATATTCCCGCCGTTCTCCGCCAGCCGAGTTCAGCCGGCGCATAAAAGTCCCGTGCCCTTTGATCGTTAAATAATTTAAAGCGATCTTGCCATTTCCGTCGACAGGACATTGTTTCCCGAAAAGGTCGCATGTTTTACAAGGTTCCGTAGGGAGGGTGAACGTGAGGCGGTTATATTTCTCTTCGACGAGCGGGTTCTCATCCGTTGAAATATGCGTAACCCCCCGGGGGCAAACCAGATCATGCTTCGGGAATTTCGCCCCGCCAACAATGTCGAACCACTCCTTCAAAAAAAACCCGTCCGGGATCTTTATGAAGCGTCCGGGGAATTCCAGGAATTCCTTTTGCCCGTCAAAGTTCAGCACTTCCAGCTCTTTAAAGAACAGCTTGTCGCTTCGCAGAAGTTCATAAAATTGTTTTTTGACCTCTTGGATCTGCGCGGAGGACAAGGCCAGGAATTCCGTGGAACCTTTGATGATATCTATGACCTGAAATTCAACGCCTTCCGCGCCCACCTCCACTCCGAGATCGATCATTTCCCTTATTCCGGCGAAGTTTAAATTGCAAATAACGTTATAGAGCTTGATCTGCGGAAGACATTTTCGTTGGGTGGTCTTCAACAAAGAAAATCGCGCGAGGCTTTCCTTGATCCTGAAAAAATCCTCCGGGGTTTTACGCGGATGCGTTTTTGCGTAGATATCCCCGGTCCCTGCCCAGATGCTCGCGGTGAGCATTTCGACCCCGAGATCGATCAGTCTTTGTGATTTTTCAGGGTCCAAGAGGCTGAAATTTGTGATGATGTTCAATTTGAGACATTTGCGTTTGATCAATTCAATGACCTCCATGATATTGGGATGCAGGAAAGGTTCACCTGCTCCGGAAAGTATGATCTCCTCCGTTCCCAACAAGGCAAGCTCCTCGATCAGCGCCTTAGCTTTCTCGAAAGGCAGGACTTGGTCTTTATCGCAAGGGGGATCTTTGATATAAGGCGAGTGGACCCAACAACCAACGCACTCGTTATTGCATCTTCCGGTCAGGTCCAGTTGGATAACGCGGGGCCCTTTGAAAGCCCATCTTCCGTCTTTAATGCCCCTGAGGATCTCTAGATCACGATTTTCCATCGATCAGCTTTTTGTTGTTCCACCGCGATTGCAAACAGCTATAGGCCCTTTTCATGGAATAACTCAGGCCCTTGTTCTTCAAATGAACGCCGAATCGTTTCATATCTCCCCCCAACCCCGCTTTCTTTCTTTTGTGCTCTCCCCACAAGGCATAGGCCCGGTTTTTCGCTCTCACAAGCTCTTCAGGCGTTAAGAGGTCCGGTTTAAAAACACAGCGCTGATGGCCGTCGTACCGGTCCCACTCCTTGGTCAAGATCCTGCCTTCCCTATCGAGCTCGTCAAAGAGCGCCGTGCCGGGAAAAGGGGTCAATATGGAGAACTGCACGGAATCGGGGTCCATGGCTATAGCGTATTCTATGGTTTTTTGAATGCTTTTTTCGGTTTCACCGGTAAAGCCAAAACAAAACGTGAGGTGTACTTGTATCCCTAAAGCCGTGGTCATTTCTATGATCTTTGTGGCTTTATCCAGGTCCAGTTTTTTCCCCGAATTTTTTAAAAATCGTTTTTCTTGCGACTCAACTCCGTACTTTACGGCCCAGAGCCCGGCGGACTTCATTTCGCGCAAGATCTCTTCGTCCATGAGGTCCGCCCTTGCCATGATCGCCCAGGGCACATCCTGCAAACCTCTTTTTTTAAGCGCCCTGCAAAAATCCAGCATCCGTTCCTTGCCGATGTTGAATGTGTCATCATCGAAGTAGACGGACTTGAATTTTCTTTGCTTCACCAAATATTCCATTTCGTCAACAACGTCGCCGATATCACGGGCCCTGTAGTGATTGCCTTGGTACATCACCTGCGGCCACAGGCAAAAATGACACCCGAAACTGCACCCTCGGGAAGCGAGCATTTGCACGGAGGGGTGTGGAATATCCCCGGGAAGGTCCCAATATTTGTCCATGAAGGGCGCTGTTCTGTCAGGCCAAGGCAGCTGGTTTATATCACAAGGTGCTCGAGGCGAATTCTTGATCACCTTTCCACGGTCCCGGAAGATGAGCCCTTGGATCCCGTGCAATTCGCCTCCGCCTTGGATGGCCTGGATCAATTCCAAAAGGGTCTGTTCATATTCACCATAGAGAACAAAATCCACATCTTCTGTCATTTCTAAAAATTCGGGCTTATAGATCTCTGTGTTAGGACCGCAAAGAACTATGTATCGCCCCGCCTGCGAGAGCCGTCTTATGATCTTCAGATCATTAAAAAAGGATGGAACGGACGTTTCGATGACCCAATATTCCTCGTTGTTATCAAGGGCCGTCCTGATAAAAAGGTCTTCCGGGATCTTTTCGGCGATAGCATCGATCAAGGAGGCCCGGATATTATTCTTTTTCAACAATGCCGCGGCCGTTGCAAGAAAGAAGGGGAACGGAAGATAATTGCCCTCGCTTTCGTCCGTGATGTGGGGCCAACGGGACCCCGCTCGAACGCCCCATTTCTCACCCTGTTGCCATGGCAGATTTGCTAACACGACCCCTAGGGATCCGCCTTTCCTTTTCCGGCCCGGGTCCAGGGTATTTTTAACTTCTTTCTGCCGCAACAGTTCCATCTTCTCATCGATCGCACCGTTCGTATCGAACAAGTGAATGTTCACCGAAAAATGGTGTTCGCTCGTTTCCGTAAAAAGTTTTTCGTCCGCGTTCCTAAAACCGATGATACAGGCGTTGCTTGTTGCCGGCAGGCTCTGAACAACCGGCAACATATCGCCTTTTATGTTCTCAAGCGCGAGGGAAAGAGGCCGGTGCTCCTGAACGGGGAACCGGACCCCCACGATGAAAGCGTTCCGGTCTTCCAGGCATAAGGTGTGCCAGCGATCGTCCGTCCTGGAAAAATCGCGCTCGCGGTAATCACAAAACCAACTCTTGTAACGCGGCGGGATCACACTGACGTACCGGATCTCATTGATATAGATCTGTCCGTCAAATCCGGTCACGACCTCCCAGGCTATCTCTTTTTCGCTCCTGACCTTCAGCGTCCATACCTGGCGAACGCACAACTCTTTAAATTGGACCCTGAACCTGAAAAGGTCCCCCGTCTTTTCCAAAAGATGCCAATCGGCTTGGGTGGAATTCGTCCATAACCCAAGGGAATGAATACCGATATTCAAGCCCGCCAAGGTCGTTATCGCTTTTTGTTCATAAAAGATGTCGATGCCGGTCCCCGAAAAAACAAGTTCGAGTTTTCCGTTGGAGATCCTCGGGCCCCCCGGCATACGCTGACCCGCCAGCGCCTCTTTTCTTTTCTGCCTTTCCCGTCCCCACCGCCATGCTTGCTTTCTCTTGTTCCTATGATCCCTGACCAAAAAAATTAAATATTTAAAACCCCTCATCAATGCGTAAAACGGGCCCCGGCTTTTAAAATGTTCCTTGAGTTTTAAAAGACCTTCTTCAAACTTCAATTTCAATTTCTCCTTCAAAATAAACATATTTCCCGGCCGGCAACTCCCCCTCCCGTTCCCGTTGAAATTGCAATAGCCGGGCGCAATATAAGGTGTCCGTGTTTTCTACGACCCCAAGGGCTGATCGTTCGCTATGGTTCTTCAGTTGGATGCCCGGCAAACGGTCCCCGGAGGCTGCGATCTCTGAGGTCCGTCCGGACCAGGACCTGAAAGGCAAAATGTTGTATTTTTTCGTGAATTCGTCTGAAAATGAACCCTGAAGGACGCCCGGGATCTGCCACTTTTTATATTCGGAAGGGAGCATTAAGTTGGCTTGTTCCAGATCGAGATGGAACGGCTCATATACTTCCATATCCACTTTCCATGAGATCTTGTTTCTGCTTTTTAAATGGATCTCCCAGATCTGTGAAATAGGCAGGTAGGGCCACTGCCCGGAGACTGTCAGTTTCTGGTCGGTTTTACCGACCAGTTTCCACGCCGCCTGATAGGAATCGAACCAAACGCCGGACGAGCACACGGAAGTATAAATGCCCAATCCGCGGGTCAATTCATTTTCGTTGAAGTGTATCGCGCATTTACCATTTGCAAAGGAGATCCCCAGTTTCTCTTTCTTGATCTTGTGGAAACAACCCAAGCTGACATTGTCCCCAAAATCTTCTTGATCATTGAACGATATTTTGCAGTGGAAATAAGGATGCTTGCCGGGAGGTAATGAGGTTTCTTTGTAAGGGATTATTTTCGAGAACTGGAGCGAGACATGGGAACGACGGCTTGCATCGGAAGTTCTAAAAACACTTAGAAGGGCCTGGTCAGAGGAATTGCAAGCCTCGAACGCTAAGTTTGAAAATGGAGCCCCGGGACCCGCCACTAAGATCACCTTGGACGTCCTATTCTCTTTTAACCTTACGGCCGAAAAACTCTCCTCCTGGGCCTTGGGAAGAAAATCATCCCGTTCGGATCCGGTCATCCAGCTTTGATATACATTTTCCAACTCTAACCGGATGCTGCATTCTTTAAAAGGCGCTTCCCTGGGATTCTCGATCGCCATCATGATCTCAAGCGTGCCTTGATCCTTAAAAGAAAAATCCCAGGTCTGGACCAGGTCTTTGGGCGGACCCGGAGTACCGTATTTCAGCGACAAAACCATATGCTCCTCGGATATTTTCCGGACACTCAACTCTGCGTCCTTCAAAAGAAGGGTGGTATGAATACCCCCGTGGGGCCCGGTGATCTCTTTGTCGTCATAATATAATCTTACCGCTCCCTGCTCTAAATCCACGAAAAGCCGCGCCCGGCCGGATGTGATACTGTGTTGAGAAATGAGCCTGTCCGTTCCAAGTTTCACATATTCATTGATAAAGCCGTCGTCTTCGCAGAATCTGATCGCACCGGTGAAAGAAAGCTCTCCGCTCTTGACCTTTGATGGGGGCAGCCTGGATTGGAGAACGCGGCATGAAAAGTTCGTGTCGCTATTTTGGATGATGTTGATATTTTCTTCCTCCTGCTCGAACACAACAGCAGGGAGAGCCCCTTGCCGGTAAAGGCCGAAAAACTTGGCTTGAGGGTCATCAAGGACCATATCCTTCCAGGCGGAGAATTGCGAAGGGAAAGATCCTTGTTGCCTGCCGCAAAAAAAGCTCTGATATTCGTCCCGCAAGAAGATACCGAACTTAAGATCTTCTAAGGGGGGACCGGACCGCACGGAAGATCGGACCCTCCAGAACAAGCCATCCTCCCGCAAGAACAATTCCCAATTTTGAATAAGTCCCGGATCCGCCCAGACAAGCCTCAGCATAAGCTTTTCATTTTCTTTACGGACTTCAAACCTTGAAGAGGACAGATCGTGCCAAACATTATTAACAAGGAACGAAGCATGGAGCCCCGCAAGCTTGGTGATCTCCGTATTCTTGTAAAAAAACTTCACGGCCTTATGTTCCGGATCCGCAAGGACGCGCATTTCCCCCAGGACAATACTTTCCCCGGCAATAGGTTTTGAGATCTTCGTTCTCTGCCGGTCTTCGTGCTCCTTCTTGAGTTTCCCGAACCCGGAAACGAATTCTTCCTTTGTGGAAAATACGCTTACGGACAACGAAGAATCGCCCTGAGGGTCAAGATGCGCTTGTACTATTCGTGACTCCCACACATAACCTGAATTGAAGACCTTTAACAGGGCATCCTCATTTTCAGCCTTGATGATGACATAGGGAAGGTCCGCACGTTCTTCGGCCGGGATCAGGCCCGCAAAACCGCAACGGATATCCTCTGTCCCGATCTCCTGCCATTCCGTTCTATGGGAAAACCCGGGAAATTCTATCTCCCCGGAAAGGGTCAGACATCTCCGGTATTGTGAAATAAAGGTCAGGTCCACATAAAGCTCTTTTACGTCCGGTTCTTCAGCGGCCACCCTGAGGATCAAGTCTCGATCCTTTAGCGCTATCTCCCAAGTTTGGGAAATATCACCATCCCCGGATTCCCCTTTAGCGATCACCGTGCCTTGGTCGGACACTTTCGTTTCCCAGCTCAGGTTCACGGAGGAGAGTTTGTGCGTTCTGTGCCCGGAAGAAAGGATCGAATAGTTGCCAACGCCGCCTGAAAGGATCGCCTCTCCATAATTCAGGAACAATTTTCCGTTATTGAAAACAGCCCGGAAGGCTCCGTGCTCCAGCGCCCGGATGCCGTTCTTATTCCCGGTCATTTGGATGTAATAAGGGATGACCGATCGCGGTTCGCCTGACTTGACGATCTTCCCCTTCTCAAGAAGAACGACCCGGTCGCACAGGCGGCTTACCATGTTCATATCGTGGCTGACGACAATGATCGTCTTCCCCGACTCTTTCAGTTCAAAAACCTTCTTGATGCATTTTTGCTGCGCCTCTTCATCCCCGACCGCAAGGATATCATCGATCAATAGGATCTCCGGGTCCGAGAAGATCGCCAAGGCAAAAGCCAGGCGCATATACATCCCCTGCGAATAATTCTTGATGGGGGCATCGATGAATTTTCCCAAGCCTGAGAATTCAATGATCCCCTCTAATTTTCCGTCTAAGGATTCTTCGGGAACACCATAGGTCCGGGCATTTAAAAGAACATTCTCCCGGCCTGTGAATTCCAGATTGAACCCCGCGCCCAGCTCCATGATCGCTGTCACCCGCCCCCGGATATTGATCTTCCCCTTATCGGGGATCAACATCCCGGCGATCAGTCTCAAAAGCGTGGTCTTCCCGGCTCCGTTCTGCCCGATGATCCCTAAAACTTCTCCCTTCCCGACAGTAAGGTTCACATCCTGTAAAGCCCAGATCTCTTCCCAGGAAACTTTGCCGGAGACAATGAATTTGATGCGATATTTTTCCCACAGATCTTCTAATTGGATCATATTTTTTTCAATATCTCAGGTTCGTTCTTTAAATAATAAAAATAGCCGATCAAAAGCGTCAAGGCGGAGATCAAGAACAAGAGGCCCATATCGACGATCCCCACGGGGTCCGCATAATAAAGGACCTTCCGGAATGCGGAGACGAAGTAAGTGGCCGGATTCAATAGGGAAACCCACCTGTAAGGGAAATCCAGCATCGTTTCGGAATAAAAGACCGGTGTGATCCAAAACCAGAACATAAGCCCTATGGAAAGAAAATATGCGGTGTCACGGAAGAAAGTGTTCAGGGCGGCAAAGATCAGCCCTAACCCCAGGGCAAAAACAAGGGTGAAAAAAACCACCAGAGAAAGGGAGGGAAGAAAAAAAATGAGCGTCCGATTGGTCAAAAAGTAAAGAGGGAGGATGAAAAGGAACCCGAAAAAGAAATTAAGGAAATTCGCGAGCACAGAAGACAAGGGGATGAACTCCCGCGGGAATATCCCCTGCCTGAGCATGTTCTTGTTCGCAAGAAAAGCTCCCGCGGATTCACTGACGGCTTGGCTGATGAAAAACCATGGGATCAATCCGCTTAATATGAAAAAAGTGTAGTGGGGCGTGTCCACCTTGAAGGCCAGGACAAATACGAAGTTGATGCAGAACGCCAGGGCCAAAGGGACCACCAGGACCCACCAGAAACCCAGCTTCAATCCGGCGAATTTTGCCTTTAATTGCGAAAGGGATAGGTCCCAAAGAATGCGACGATGCTTAAGAACGTTTTCGCCCCTCTGTTTTAACACTGAAAAATCCACTTTCGCCTCAGTCATACCTGTTTTCACCTTCGAAAAGCGTTTGGGCCCGATTTTTTATAAAATAAGCCGGTTAAAGGGGGAACTTTGGCCTTGATTATACAGGCGTATCACAAACTATGGCATACAAAAATCGGCCGGACCGGCCGTGAAAAACACCCTTCTATGGGGGGAAAGTATCCGCTACTGCCTCGGGAAGGAAAAGACCTTTACCGGCAGGTCTTCGGATAACCCCTGCGAGAACGCTTGGAACTCCTTTTCTCCATCGCCCTGGAAAAACACTGCCCCTCAAGAAAAATCAGGGCCGCAACCCGGCGCCTCGAGCAAAGAACATACGTCCAACTCCACAGGTCATAAAGGATCATCGGAACCAGGTAAAGGAGAAATCCCCGGAAAGTTTCGTTCTTGATGATCGTCAGGTAACGGTTCTTGATCAATTCCTTATGCATGGCGTCATCCAGGTACCGGCGGGCGATCCCTTTCCCCTGCCCCGGATCCTTGCGGACCGATCCGCCGCGAACATGATACGCCAGAGCCGTGGGGACATAACGGCCCCTCCACCCGGCCCTATGGGCCCGCCAGGCAAGGTCGAGGTCCTCATAGAACATGCGGAGATCCGGGTCGAACCAATCACCTTCCTCCCGGATATCCTCCAACATTTTCCTTCTGTAAAGGGCTACGGCACCGCAAACCCCGAAAATAAATCCCGGCTTTTCGAATTGGCCGCGGTCCAAACATCCATAACCCCTCTCCCGGGCCGTGCGGCACCCGCTTAAAAACAACCCGGTCGTGTCCAGCGTTTTCCGGTCCGGGCGCAGGATCTTGCCCCCGACCATCCCGATCGCTTCATTCTCATCAAACCCCTTCAAAGCCTCACTGATAAAATCCTTGTCCAGTATCGCATCATCGTTCAGACACAGTATGAAATCTCCGGTGCTCATGGCGATCCCCCGGTTCAACGATGCTCCATAATAAAGATTCCGGTCAGGGGTGATGACCTTGATCAAAGGGTATAATTCCCGCGCCTTTTGCTCCAGCTCAGCGCTCAAAGAATTATTGACGAGGAGGACCTCCGAGGGAGGGCACGTTTGCCGGCGTAAGGACTCCAGGCAGGGAACAAAGTAGTCACGACACCCGCATGTGGGGATAACAACACTGACGGATCGGTTCATATTCGGCTTTCCGGGATATCGGCCTTAAGATCCAAAGCGTTTAAGATCGCCGGGGGATCTCGCTTGCGGCGCTTGCATGAACATAGCGGGAGGATGCTACAATGAAATAGAGTGGATTACAAGGCAGGCTTGCAGCCCAAAACGGGCTCCGATCAAGGGGGCCTCGATAAATATTCCCGATGCAAAAAAGCCGCGCGGCCACTAATCCGGTTTACATTTTTTCCTTCCTTGCATAGAATCACGGCATTATGGTTTCGCTGCTGGGTATATTAATCTTCTTCCTTCCCCTGGCCCTATCCTCCTCAAGTTCCGTGGAGCCTGACACCCTGTTAAGTTCTTTGTATTTTGTTTTGTTGCTGGCTTTTTCAGCCCTTTGGATCATGCTCAAGGGGCTTTCCTTGGAAAAGCTCCGGCCTATTAAATATCCCCTTTTCTTTTTCGCCTTCTTTCTGACGCTCGCAACGGTTTTCTCAACAAGGCCATCGCAAAGCCTCGAGGGGATCTGCAAATATGTCATTGGTTTTATTTTATTTATATTGATCGCGCCCTTATCCGAAGAAGAGAAAAAGAGGCTTGCTCCCGAGATCGTTTTGACCGCGCTCTTGATAAGCTTTATGGCGATCTATCAGTATTTTTTCGGTTTTCAACTCTTGCTGGACTATGTTAAAGAAGCAAAGATCGCCGATCCTTTCATTTTGGAAAAGATCGCCGAACGGAGGGTTTTCTTTCCGTTCCCGACACCGGCCGTTCTGGGCGGGTATTTGGCCATGATCTTACCGCTCACCTTCAGCCCGAAAAAAAAGGTCCTGTTCTTACTGCCCCTGGCATTTGCGCTCCTGCTTACGAGATCGCTCGGGGCCCTTTTAAGTCTTGCCCTCGTCTTTACGGTCTTTTTTTTG
>CAZPCF010000049.1:0-10491 GCA_964585045.1 uncultured bacterium | reverse complement strand
CCGACGCACCCGCTCGTGAAAACTCAAAGCCTCACGCTCGATCCGGTCATGCCGGCCGCCGCGCTTCAAACCCTTCGCGATATCAATATCCAGCACGAAGGTGAGATCCGGCTTGAGCGTACCCCGAACCAAACGGCTTGCCTGCTCGATAGCCTCAAGCGAGATCTTGCGACCAAAACCCTGATAGGCCCTCGTCGAGTCCTCAAATCTATCGCAGATCACGACCTTGCCCTTTTTGAGCGCCGGAAGGATTTTTTCATGAACGATCTGGGTTCGAGCGGCGAGGTATAAAAGAAGTTCTGTAATAGGAGACATCTCCTTCAGATCTTTATCCAGAAGGATCGCACGAATGACCTCGCTGATGCGCGTCCCGCCCGGCTCGCGAAGCATGACCACCGAACGGCCTTTCTTTTTCAGAAAAGCGACGGCGTTGCGGATCTGCGTGCTCTTCCCGCTCCCCTCCGCGCCTTCGAACGTGATGAAGTATCCTTTTTTGCTCATTTTTTAATATCCCAAGCCCTGCGGACTTTCTTTACGGTCGACGGCTCCCCCGGCCGGCCGTCCTTGACGAGCCAACCCAGTTCCACGATCTTCTGACGCATCAGGTCGGACTTCACAAAATCGCGCGCCTTCCGGGCCTCAGCATATTGCTCCAAAGCCGTTTTGACATTCTCCGGGATCGTTCCAATCGAAGCGATATCGAGGCCCAAAAGCCGGTCCACTTTTTCAAAAAACTCGACACAAGCCACAAGCCCTGTCTCCGGGATCTTCGAAAGATGCGAATTGATCACCGTGACAGCCTCCTGGAAACTGGCCAATGCCGCCGCGACATTCAAATCTTCACCCAAAAATTCGTCCATTTTCTCCAAAGTGGCGCTCAGGACCTCGAGATCAAAATCAGGCTCACCCTTTTCTTTGAAAAGCTGAAGCCGGCTCAAGCATTGAAAATAACAGTTGTCCATTTTCTCGATCACTTCCCGGGCTTCTTTCAGCCCCTCAAAAGTGAAATTAAGCGAATGACGGTAGTGGACCGAAAGAAGCGCATAGCGGATCGCCATCGGGTCATATCCCTTTTCCAGAAGGTCACGGAGTGTAAAAAAATTCCCTTTGGATTTCGACATCTTCTCACCATTGACCATGAGATGCTTCGCGTGAAGCCAAACCTTCACGAACGGTTTTCCGGTCGTGGCCTCCGATTGCGCGATCTCGTTCTCGTGGTGCGGGAAGACCAGATCCTCGCCACCCGCATGAATATCGATCGTTTCGCCGAGATAGCGCATGCTCATGGCCGAGCATTCGATGTGCCAGCCCGGCCGGCCTCTGCCCCACGGCGAATCCCAGGAAGGCTCGTCCTCTTTGGCTTTTTTCCAAAGCACAAAATCCGCGCCCTGCTCTTTGTCATATTCGTCCTGATCCACGCGCGCACCTTCGATATTCCCTTCGAGTTTTTTCTTCGAAAGTTTCCCGTATTGCGGGAACGCCGCCACACGATAATAGACTGAACCCTCCGCTTCATAAGCGATCCCCTTGGCGACAAGCTTCTGGATGATCTCGATCATGGCAGGGATCTCATTTGTGGCACGGGGTGGATCTTTCGGACAATTCGGGGAAAGCAGGTTAAGGACCTTAAGGTCCTGCTGGAAAGCTTCGGTGTAATACTCCGTATAAGCCGAAAGTGTTTTTTGCTCGCGTTTCGCGCCGGCAATGGTCTTGTCATCCACATCCGTAATGTTCATCACATGCCGGACCTTGAAGCCCCTGAACTCGAGAAACCGACGCAGAAGGTCCTCGAACACAAAGGTCCTGAAATTCCCGATATGAGCGTAATGATAGACCGTGGGCCCGCAAGCGTAAAACGACACTTCGCCTTTTTTGAGAGGCTTGAATTCTTCGAGTTTCCCCGAAAGCGTATTATGGAACCGGATCGTCATAGCACCTTTTTCATATTCCCCACAGGGGGCAGGCATTCATTGACTGCCTGTCCCCTGTGAGATTCTTTTCATCGCAACGATCGCTTCACAGGTCACCGCCAGACCTTCTCCCTCGGGGCCGAGGCCTTCCCGAGTGCGGGCTTTAATGGAGACGTCATGCTCAGAAAGTTCGAGACATTTTGCGACGCTTTTACGGATCTTGGACTTATGCGCGTGAAGTTTCGGAGATTGCAGGATAATGTTCGTGTCCGCGTGATAAGGGCACCATCCCCGACGTTTGGCTTCCGCGAGAATAACCCCCAGGATCTTCGTACTGCGAATATTCTTGAATTTGGGATCGCGATCCGAAAACCACTCCCCGATATCCCCGGCTCCGATCGCGCCCAGGATCGCATCCGCGAGCGCGTGCAGCAGCGCATCTCCGTCCGAGTGGCCGAGCGCGCCCTTGAGTGAAGGGATCACGATACCACCAAGATAGAACCTACGGCCCTTGACCAACCGGTGCGTATCAAATCCGATCCCAACACGAACTTCTTGTGAAACGTTCTTCTCTATCATGGCTTTGGCAAGCATCAGATCCGTCAGGGTGGTAAGTTTTGGGTTCCAGTCCCCGTGAGGCATCACTCGTACGCGAGCACCGATCGCCTCCAAAAGACCCGCCTCGTCCGTGGCCTCAAACGCTTTGGGATTTTGCTTGTAAGCTCTCAGAAGCATCCCTCGTCGGGCAAGCTGAGGTGTTTCAGCCTCATAAAGAGCATTACGGTCCACAGTTTCCCGAATATGCCCATCCTCCGTTAACACACGCTTAATGGTTGGTACCACTTTACGGGCCAAGATCACACCATCCCAATCTTTACCGGCTCTCAGGACTTGTTTGATCGCGTTGGGTGTAACGAGCGGCCGCGCACCGTCATGTACCATGATCCAATCGGATCGCGATGAAGTTTTTTTTAGCGCGTTCCACACCGACTCCGCACGGGTCTTACCGCCCAAGATCCACCGGACTTTCGAACCCCTGATCGAACGTGCCCACCCCTTCACTTCCGGGCGCATTTCGGGGCTGATGGCAACGATCGTTTCACAAATTTCGGGGATCTCGGCAAAAGCCCGGAGAGTCCTAAAAAGCACCGGCTCTCCATTCAGCTGATAAAAAAGCTTGGAACGACCCGCCTGCAACCCGGCGAGGCCCAGCGTCTTTTGCAACATTTGTAAGTGCGCCCGACTCTCAAGGCGACACGGAGAGACCATCTTGCCGGGATAACTCAGACTTTGAAGGAAACGGCTACCAAGCCCGGCGGCAGGGATGATGAGGGAGACTCGCATTCATTTACCCCGTTGGAAATTCAGATGACTTCACTGGAAAGCCAACCATAAAAATTAGAGAACGCTCGATCGCCCCGTTTTTATCCGCCATTTTTGAATTTCTAACGAGGTAGGCCCTACCTTCCTCCCTCATGAAACTGGGAGCTCTGCGGATTCGGTGGATTTTGATAGGCTTGATGGTTCTGACGGTCATGACCGTTACGCGAACGGCGGGCATCATTGCCATGGCCACCTCGATTATCGCGCCAACGTTCCGCCCCGCGTTCCGGATGATGACCATTGTCGTCGGAAAGCTTTGCGAAGATCATACGCCCGGCCTGGGTCTGGAGCACGCTCGTGATCGTGACCTTCACCGTATGGCCCAAACGGCGTTTGCCGTTATCCACCACCACCATGGTCCCATCATCCAGATACGCCACGCCTTGCTCATGCTCCTTGCCTTCCTTGAGGATCTTGATCTCCATCTCTTCTCCCGGCATGACCACGGGCTTCAGCGCGTTTGCGAGATCGTTGATATTGAGAACTTTCACGCCCTGCAACTCAGCGACCTTGTTGAGGTTATAATCGTTCGTGAAGACCTTGGCCTGAAGCACCTGCCCCATTTTAACCAGTTTCGCATCCACGGTGTTGAATTCCGGAAAATCCAACTCATGGATCTTGACCTTGATATTCGGGTTGGACTGGATCGAATTCAAAACATCCAGCCCCCGGCGCCCGCGGTTGCGCTTCAAAGGGTCCGATGAATCCGCGATCAGCTGCAGCTCCTTCAACACAAAACGCGGCAGGATCAGCTTGCTTGAAAGAAAATGCGTGTTCGCGATGTCCGCAATGCGCCCATCAATAATGACGCTCGTATCCAAAAGGATCATTTCCTCGCCCGGACCTTTGGAATCCAGATGCACGAACGGGATCATCAAGCTGAATTCGTCCTGCCCTCGAAGGATGGTGATGATGCCCAGATACGAAAACAGAATCGCGGAAACGATGGCGAACGTGCGATTTACATCAGGCGTGAAATTCGCGTACGCCACCACCATCATGAACAGCTTGTGCGTCAAAAGACCGAAGGCGAGACCCGCAATGACCGCCAGAATGTTGCGGACCGTATACTGCTTGAAAAAAATGTCGATCAGAACGATCAAACTCCCGACGATCGCGCCAATAAAGGCCGAGATCCACGCTCCGTAGGGCAACTGAACATCCAAAAAAGACTGTATTTGCATTGACCAGCCGACGGCCGCACAGCATAAAATAAAAATAATCCTTATGGCAATAATCATGATCACTGCTCCTTTGATGTTGCAAGTATGAAAAGTTAGTCCCAATTCCTATCAATTTCAGAGAATCCGAAATTGGGGCTGTCCCTGCCAACCACTGACAAAAAAACCAAGACAGGGATAGTATTCACTGGTACCTATGAAGCGATCACGCTAAAAAGAGAAAGTACCATTTTCTCTTGTTCTTTGAGTCTTTTCTAAGGAGTTTCCAGGGATGCGCCCGCACATCCTTCATGAACGCTTCCATCTCCGTGTAAAGCTCGTCTTTCACTAAGAGCTTCCCGAGCGTCCCATCTCCTTTTTCGACGTTCCCAAGGATATCGCTTAATGAAGCACTCGAAGACTCGATATTACCCAAGGTCTTATGGGCCTGATCGATCAATTCTTCGACTGCAACCAAAGGCACTCCTTCCACCACCGAACCTTTATGAAGCAGAGGGAATGTCCCGGGGTTCGGCGTGATCTCCACATGGGGCTCGCTCAAGACATGCGTGCCCCGTATCGTAAAGGCGTAATTTTCCCTGATTTCCATTCCCTTTTCAATGAAAAGTTTAACCCTTACGCGATTGTTCTGCATCGCTTTGTCATAAACGATGTCCACCTGACTTACTTCCCCGACACGGACCCCCGCCATACGCACCGGCGCCCCCTTATTGAGAATACTGACATAGTTAAACATCACATCCACCGTGTACCCTGAGCGGAACAAATAAACCCCGCTGACAAAGAAGAGTACCGCGGTCAAAAAAATGAACCCGAGGATCACAAAAACTCCCACCGACACCTCATTACTTTTCTTTTTCATAATGACTCCGTCTCCTTTTGCTGCTTATCCGTGATCGGGCCTCGTGCCGATCCGGTAATAAATTGCTGAATAATCGGATTGGGGGAATTTCTGATCTCATCGGGTGTTCCGATGCCGATGATCCGCCCCTCGTAAAGCATGGCGATCCGGTCCGCCACTTTGTAAGCGCTCGTCATATCGTGGGTCACTACGATCGAGATCACTTTCAATTGCTTTTGCATCCTCAAAATAAGCTCGTTAATAACGTCCGCGTTGATCGGATCGAGACCCGTGGTCGGTTCATCATAAAGAATGATCTTCGGTTCATTGCAGATCGCTCGCGCCAGACCTACTCTTTTTTTCATACCTCCCGAAAGACTGGCGGGCATCAGATCCTCGATCCCCTCGAGACCCACCATGCGCAACTTCTCCAAAACCTTCTGGCTGATCACTTCTTCGGAAAGAACTGTGTGCTCAAAAAGAGAAAATCCGACATTTTCGAGCACGGTCAGAGAATCAAAGAGTGCGGCGCCCTGAAAGAGCATCCCGAGCTTTAACCGGAACTGGTCCTGTTCTCCCGGTCTCATCGAGAACATGGAACGTCCGTCGATCCGGATATCCCCTTCATCAGGCTCCAAAATCGCCATAATATGCTTCAAAAGAACACTTTTCCCGCATCCCGACCGGCCGATGATCACGATGGTCTCCCCTTCTTTAATCGTCAGGTCGACCCCCGTCAGGACATGATTTGTTCCGAACCACTTATGGATCCCTTTAATCTCGATCACGAATAACTGTTCCTTCTATTAAAAGAAATAAAAGATCGCTGAAAAAAGCGCGTCCGAAGCGATGACCATGATAAGTGAAACCACCACCGCGAGCGTCGTCGCACGTCCCACGCCTTCGGCTCCATCACGAGCCGTAAACCCGAAATAGCAGCCGACGATCGAAATGATCCCCCCGAAGAAAAAGGCTTTGATGAGCCCCGTCACGACATCCTTGACTACCAGTGCATCGATACCGCGTTTGATGTACATATGGGAACTCATCCCCAACTTAAAGACCGAGATCAGATACCCCCCGAACATTCCGATCACGTCCGCATAAATGGTCAGAATAAAAAGCATGAACAAAGCCGCGATAAATCTCGGGATGACAAGATACTGAATGGGATTCGTGGCAAGCGACTTCAAGGCATCGATCTGCTCGGTGACCTTCATGGTTCCGAGTTCAGCAGCGATCGAGGCACCCACGCGTCCGGCAACGACCATCGAGGTCAGCACCGGTCCCAGTTCCCGGCACAAGGAAACCGATATCAGATCAGCGGTAAACTTCTCGGCGGAAAAAAGGCGCAACTGGTAGGCCGATTGCAATGCAAGGACCATGCCTGTAAAAAATGCAGTGAGAAAAACCAGAGGAAGCGACTGCACGCCGATCTTATTCATTTGGTCAAGCGTGGCTTTCCAACGGATCCTTTTGGAGACTAAGAGAACACACGTATCCCTAAAAAGAAGCGCAATCCCACCGGCACCCTGAAAGATGTCCAGACACCCGGCCCCAAACTTTTGCAAACCTGACCGGACCGACACGCTCCGCCTCAGGTCATCCCAATCCGACATATTCACCCCTCTATTAAAACAATTCAAAACTTAAGTCTAGGACCAAAAAGAACCGTCTGTTCTTCCTCTGCGTCATCCTCGGCCTCACCCTCACCGACCCCGAACCTCGACCCCGGAGGGCGGGCCTCCAACACTGACAGTTCGCCCCAATCCCCTAACTTCGAAGTGTTCAATTCCAGACTGTTGTCTTTTTCATGAAGGACCGCTTCGAGGCCCTTCCAGATCACCAGGTTGTCTGGCGTCTGTATTTTTACTCCCGCAAATATATTGTCAAGCTTTAGATCCAGAGCCCCATTCAAAGAGAAAACCGTCCGGCCTTTCCAGATCTTGGAATCCTTCAACGGCAGATAGGGAAGAAACCCCCGAAGCTGGATGATACCACGGTCATAATCAAGTTGTCCCCATTTTCCGTCATGAATATTGAAAACACCCGAGACTTCCGGCTGCGCGAGATTCCCTTCCACGGAGAGTTTCCCCTCCAGACGCCCTCCGAGCGCCTTAGGCAAAGGTCTCGCCGCGAACTGGTGCACGATCCCTAGATCAAAATCCGCCACGCGCAACAGGAGTTTAAGGTACGGGTTTTTCCCGGGCCTCGTCACTTGTCCTGTCATTTGAAATTTATCTCCCCATGTGCTCCGGATGCCCGTGAACCCGACGGGACTCAATTCAAAAACTCCCTTTAGGTCCTCGAACGGCTGGCGGTCCAAAATAAAATAACTTGTCTCAAATTCCCCCTTGAACAAAAGATCGCGACCTTTCCAGCGCGGCGCCGCAGAATGAAGAAAAAGTTTCCCTTGCGTCACGAGGTCCATTCCAAATATTTTTACATGATCCAAGTGAAAATTCAGCACGAAGTCCAGCCCCCGGAGATTGGAGTGGATCGCCATCCGTTTCGCACCCTTTTCAAAACCAAGTTCATAGTTTCCACTGGCAAAATCAAGTTCTCCCCGACCCTCGTACCCTGAATCCAAAACCAGGGAATCCATTACAAAACGCTTCCGGTCCTGATGGACTTTCCCGGCAAAATCGAAAACCCGCCCCTCCATAGGTTGAAAAGTCCCCTCAAGCGTCTGATGCGGCAGACTCAACGCAAAATCCAGTTTCATCCATGGAGCATCTTTCCCGATCTGGACACGTGCGTTCACCTCGGGCTGCCCTTCACGATTCAAAAAGGAACCGGAGAGTTCCGCATACCATCCATACAAAGTCCCCTGCAAGCCTTCAAAAAAAAGATCGTGCCCCACCCAATGGACCTTCCCTTCGAGCGCCTTGAACGGAAGCGGAATATCTGGCGCAAAATCCATGGCATCCAGTTCCAGCCAAAGATCATGGGTATTCTTGGAAGGATCGACTTTGCCATAAATATGAACACGCCCGTCCACGATTCCACTCACGCGAGCACGCACATCCACCAGGACTTTTTTATCCAAAGACGGCAGGATCTTGCCATCCACTTCTTGAAGCAGGATCTCTTTGCCGAGAGACGAAAGAAGATAACGGATCTCTCCCCCCTTGAAATCCAAAGCTGGCATAGATAGGCCGGAAGATCCGCCGGGAGCATTCTCAAAGTAGCGGTAAGGGAATTGATCCTGTTCGATGAGAATCGCGGGATTCTTCAACACCACACTTTCAGGAGCATCGAACTTCCGGTTCCAAAGTTGTTTTAGATCATAGCGGAAAAGAAGGCGGTCCGCACGGATCAACTGGGACCCACCCTTCACGGAAGGGGTTTCAATGAGGATCTTTTCAAGCGCAAGCTGGTTCAGATGGTAGGGACGGATCTCACCGATGTGGACCGTGGCCTTAAGATATTCACCGACTTTTTGCTCGGCAAAGCGCTTGAAATCTTGTGAATGCGCAATACGGCCCAGAATAAAATTAAAAAGAAGGGCGCCGATCACGAACACAAGCGCAAAGAAAAAAAGAACGGCTTTTAGGATAGGGCGCATACGCGCGGGTCTCTTGCGCTATCCTTGTCTAAAATTTGATCTCTCAAATGGTCGACAAGGACAGTCCTGACTATTATTTTTTTTTCCCGAATGGTAGTCAGGGCTGCCCCAATTTCAACTTCGTTGGAATTGGTAGGCATTGGGACTATGTCGCTTTTTCAAAAGAGATCCGTTCCCCTCGAATCTCCGCCACGATCTTGTCACCTTCCTCGAACTTCCCGCCGAGGATCTCTTCGGCCAGAACGTTCTCGATAAAACGCTGGATCGTCCTCTTGAGCGGCCGGGCCCCGAACACGGGATCATACCCTTGATCGATCAGGAACTTCAGGACCTCCTCGGAGAGGATCAATTCCATCTTCTTGTCCTTGAGCCGATCCTGGACTTCCTTGAGCTCGATGTGGATGATCTGTTCCAGGTCCTGACGCGTCAATGGATGGAAAACAATGGTGTCATCGACGCGGTTCAAGAATTCCGGACGGAAGACTTTTTTTGTTTCATCCAAAAGTTTTTGCTTTAGCGAATCATAATTCATATCATCTTTTTTCGGCGCAAAACCCAGGTCCCCTTGTTTGCGGATAAGGTCCGCTCCAACATTCGAGGTCATGATCACAATGGTGTTGCGGAAATCCACCTTGCGGCCGAAAGAATCCGTTAAGCGCCCCTCTTCCATGAGCTGGAGAAGGATGTTGAAAACATCCGGATGCGCCTTCTCGATCTCATCCAAGAGCACTACAGAGTACGGGCGCCGGCGCACTTTCTCCGTGAGTTGCCCGCCCTCTTCATAGCCCACATACCCCGGAGGTGCCCCCACGAGCCGTGAGACGTTGAATTTTTCACTGTACTCGGAGCAATCCACCACAACCACCGCGTCCTGATCGCCGAACATGAAATCTGCGAGCGCTCGGGCGAGAAGTGTTTTTCCGACACCGGTCGGGCCTAAAAAAATGAATGATCCCATGGGACGGCGCGGATTACGGAGCCCGGAACGGGATCGGCGTACCGCGTGCGATATCGCGCGGATCGCCTCGTCCTGGCCGATGATCTTCTTATGGAGTTCTTCTTCCATCTTGAGAAGTCTCGCGGTCTCCTTCTCTTCGAGACGCGCAAGAGGCACGCCGGTCCACTTGGAAACCACGAATGCGATATCTTCCTCCGTCACCTGGACCTCGACCTCGGACTTTGATTCCTTCCAGCTCTTTTTCATTTTCTGGAGCTCTTCCTTGGCCTTACGCTCGTCATCCCGCATCTTCGCGGCCTTCTCGAAATCCTGGGCCTTAATCGATGCCTCTTTCTCACGACGAAGGGACTCGATCTCGGTCTCAGCCTTTTTCAAGTCCTTAGGCATGGTCGTGACAGACAACCTCGCGCGCGAAGCCGCTTCATCGATGATATCGATCGCTTTGTCCGGAAGAAACCGGCCGGAGATATAGCGATCGGAAAGTTTCGCCGCGGCCTCGAGCGCCTCGTCCAGGATCTTCACCCGGTGATGGGCCTCGTATTTATCCCGCAATCCCTTCAGGATCTGGATCGTATCGTCGACAGACGGAGGTTCCACGACCACGGTCTGAAAACGTCGGGCCAGGGCTGCGTCTTTTTCAATATATTTGC
>CAZPCF010000048.1:0-10614 GCA_964585045.1 uncultured bacterium | reverse complement strand
CCCGGTCAGAATACCGACGGTTTCTTTTCCGAAATGTTCCTGGAAATCCCGGAACTTCTGATTGCTCAGGGCCTTGATCGGGGCAGTATAAATGACCTGTTCACCGCGCGCGAGAGCCTTCTCAATAGCTTTTTCGGCGATGAACGTCTTACCGGAACCGGTGGGTGCAGAAACGAGAAGAGAGTGTTCTTTTTCGATCCACTCGATGGCCTGAAGCTGGAACGGGTCCAGTTGAAATGACATAGCCGCATTATAACGGATTTTTTCCCTGAGAACTTCTTAAATTGTGAGTGAGCAGTTCACTCTATCAACCAAGACTAGAGACTGGAGACTGCAGACGGCAAACGGGATAGCCTCTTTTGTGCTTTTTTTGAAGTCTCGAGTTTCCGGTCCATAGTCTGTTTTTGAAAGTTGCTTTTCCGCATAGGCGGGGGTAAACTACGCGGCAACATGTTCAGTTTTCCCAGTACCGATCTCCGGCGTATGGCCGTTTCAGATAAAGAAAGGCAAATCTGGTCTGTCATGAAATCTAGGATCCTCTCCTGTCTTGCTCTTGGGGCTTTTCTTTTTTCTGCGCCCCTTCCCGGTTTTGCCGAAGATATCACCAACGAAGTGCAAAACGTGCGTACCGAGACATGGCGCGCCAGGCAGGCCGAAGGTGCTGCGGAAAAATCGCAGGAGAAAGCAGCGACCGATAAGTTCAGGACCGGGGTCACGTACGAAGATATTCTCAAAGATCCGGACAATATCGAGCTGAACGCCCGCTACGCGCAGGAACAGATCGCCCGCGGGGAGCTTTTGAGCGCGGCGGCTACTCTGGAGCGCATCCTGATGGTCAATCCCAACCTTGCGGACGTCCGGCTCCTTTATGCCGTGGTCCTGTACCGTTTGGACAGTCTGAATGAAGCGCAGAAGGAACTGGATGCTCTTAGGACCGTAACACTTCCGCCAACGATCCGGGAGCAGGTGACCGCCTACGAAAAGAAGATCAAGCAGAGGAAGCGACGGACCCATTTGGGATTGCGTCAAAGCGTGGGTTGGGGCTATGACACGAACCGCAACGCCGCACCCTCCTCGAAATTCCAGCTCGTGAACGATGTCGCGCAGGATCTTATCGGATCGAACAACCGGCGCGCCGACACACATTTTTTGAATATTTCCAGCCTGGATGTGTCGCATGATCTCGGGTTCCAGGCGGGGCATTCGGTGTTCGGGAATTTCACGTATTTCCTCCAGGAGCAGACGAACGTAAATTCGCTGGACCTCGGTTCATTCCAGTACGAGCTTGGCGGGACCTACAAAAGCAAGTATTTTGATTTCACGCCTTCGTTCATCGCGAGCCACATCTTTCTTTCCAGCGAAAGTTTTCTCAGGACGCAGGGAGGGAACTTTCTTTTGGAACGTAATCTGACCAAAAAACTCCGAGGGTTCTATAATTTCAGGATCGAGCGTCAGGATTATCTGAACATCTCGGAAAATACGAACTCCTATGATAATAAGGGGCCCGAGTTCAGCAACTTTTGGGGCGCCAGTTACATTATCATCCCGACCATGAAGTGGACATCCAGTATCGGGTATGCGGATAAGAAAGCCAAACAGAACTATAACGCATATCAACGCTTGAGCCTGAACAACACGCACACGTGGATCCTGCCCAAGGGCCAGTTCCTGATCAATGCCCTGAACGTGAACTTTGATAACTACGAATCGCCGGAGATCTCTGTTGCGGGCGTGGTCCGGCATGACAAGTCCTTGCGATATCGCGTGACCTATGGAACTCCCCTCACGACGATCTTTTTCGGCAAGCTTCTCCCCAAGCCTTTGAAGGACATTGTCTTTACAGGTTCTTATGAATTTTATCGCGCTCTCTCCAATATCACCAATTACAGCTATACCAACAGTAAATTTGAAATGATCCTCACCAAACGCTTGGAATTTTAGCGGTTCGACTTCGCTTATCACAATACCAGGCCTGTTCCTAACGCCCATAGGGTCGAGGTATTAGTCCGAAAAATGGCCTCGCCCGAAAAACTTCTAGGTGAAAAATCCGGTCATAAAATTTATGCAGGCATTCTTATTGTTTCTCGGAGCATATAAATGCTATAAATTGATATAAAAAACTCCAAGTAGCTCATTGCTATAAAAGGTGTGGCAGTGTACACTTCTTTCTGGAGATACGGGGCGGCATGAAAGTGCCATTCGCAGTTGAAGGAGTGAGAATTTGGAGCTATGATCGGCCGGAAAAAGGTCCTCTTCAAAAAAGGGTTTGTGCTATGAGCGTACGAAAGATGTTCACGTTCCTTTTTGTTTTCGTTTTTATTTTTTCCAATGCGGCGGTCTTTGCTCAGATGCCGGTCGTGGCTCCGGGAATGGTACCTCCTTTAGAGGGCTTTTCCAAGATCGGCGTTGTGGCGGCGATCCAGGGTAAGGTTGAAGTGATGACCCCCGGCGCGGCCGGGCGTGTGGTCCAGAGCGGCGAAGAGATCTTTATCGGCGATGAGGTCAAGACCGATGCACTGGGCCATCTCCAAATACTGCTTTTGGACGAGACCGTCTTCACGATCGGCCCGAACAGCGCCATTATCATTGATAAATTCATTTATGACCCTGAGACCCATGTGGGGAATATGGAGGCCAGTATCACCAAGGGAGTTTTCCGGTATATCTCGGGAAAGATAGCGGCTAACAAACCTGAAAATGTGACGATCAAGCTACCCACGGCGACGATCGGGATCCGCGGAACGATCGTGGCGGGCGAGGCCTCCGCGACCGGGTCTGTAGCGATGCTTTTGGGTCCCGGATCCAAAAATGAAACGGGCGCGACCATCGGAAGCTTTGTCATAAACGGTACGGGGGGGAATTCCGGCCAGCGGGAACATGTCAACCGCACCGGGTTTGGCGTGAGCGTGGATCAGGCCGGAAGCCTTTCAGGCGTGTTCCAGGTTCCGGAGGTCCAGATACAGCATTTGACCACCGCGCTTTTGCCCGCGCAGGGACAAGGTCCGGGGTTCGCCGCTAAAGAGAATGATCGAAATACGCCACGAGCCGGTCCGGTGCCGGGAACCATGCCCGGAGCCCCCGCGACAGGCCCAGGTCCGGCCACGACGCCGATGACTACCACTCATTTCTTCGGTGCGGGTGAGAACATGGGGAAGGTATCCGGCGAACAAACGTTCGCGGGTTTTCAGACGACGCAGCAGGTCAATATGATGGGGATGCTCCAGACCGGCCTCAACCAGGATTCCATGCTAGCTTCCCAAAATGCCAGGAATGATTCTGCGATCCTGGATGCCAGCACTCAAACCGTGCGGGCCACTCTAAAGGATGATCTGCTACAGCACCCGTTAGGCGTTTTTCATTACGAACATTTTAATGGAGATTTTATTTTTACTTCCTCCGGAACAAATTACAGCGGCACTTTTAATGCTTCCATTGATATCGATTTCACCTCGGACGAACTGGGCGGATCTCATCCTCTTGCCAATAAAGATTCTTATATTTCGATCAGCGTTCCTGACGCGGGAGGGCTGACGGATAATTGCGTGCTGAATGCGCAATCTTTTAACACGCTTCCTAATGCGGACAGCAAGGCGATTTTTCAATGGACGAACGTTTCCGGAACCAGTGCGGGGACTTTTGGTGTAACGGTAGAGCTTCAGGACATCGTCAAGCAACCGGTCGATACGACAATGCCTTCCGTGGTAGCCACAGCCGCGCAGGCAAAGGTTGTTGTCGACTATTCAAATTCGACAAATACCGGAGCCGGAGAGATGATCGCTCCGATACAACCCCTCCCTACCAATACAACGCCGGAGTGAAAAAAACCGCTTCCGGACACTTGTTCTGTCTATTTTTAAATTCCACACTGGGGAAGTTGCGATATAATAGCGTTGTCCGACAGGTCCAAACATTCGAGGGATAAATACATGAAAAAGTCCGTCGCCTTCTTTGCCGCATTATTTCTTACGTTTTCAGTGCCTACCGTTCCCGTTGTTCCTGCCCAAATGTCTGTCGCTGTATCTGTTCCCGTGCCTGCTCCGGTATCCGCTCCCATGCCTGTGGCCGTGGTGTCTCCCGCTCTTGATCGGATCGGCGTTATCGCCGCGGTCAGTGGAGAAGTGAAACTTACGACCTTCGGTCAGCCGGGGCGCATCGCGCAAAGCGGTCAGGCGATCTTTATGGGAGATGAGGTGAATACCGGACCCGGAGGGCATCTCCAGATCCTGCTTTTAGACGAAACTGTTTTTACGATCGGGTCGGACAGCAAGATCATTATTGATAAATTCGTTTACGATCCGAAGAGTCACGCAGGCGAGATCAAAGCAAGTATTGCAAAGGGTGTCTTTCGCTACGTTTCGGGCAAGATCGCGGCCAAAAATCCGGATAGCGTAAAGGTTAAGCTGCCTACGGCGACCCTTGGATTCCGCGGAACGATCGTGGGTGGTTCCGTGGGGACAGACGGCCAAGGGCTTGCGGCGCTTTTGGGCCCGGGGAATAATAACGATACCGGCGCGCGGAGTGGGAGTTTTACGGTCGACGGCCAGGGAGGGGATCACCAGGATGTGAACCGGACGGGATTCGGCGTCGAGGTCGGAGCGGACGGCGGGCTTTCGGGCGTGTTTCAGCTTTCAGATGAACAGATCAACGGCCTGACCGAGGGACTTGGCGGCGGTCAAGCCGGTAGCGGCGGCGGAGACGGCGAAGGAGGCTTGGGTGGTGACACGAATATGGGCGCCCTTTCGGGTGAAAATAATGTGCTTACCGGTGAGAACGGAGCGCTTATGGTCGGACTCTCGAATTTTACGGATGGGATGAATGATGTAAGTGTTCTCGGCGCCCAGGAGGCGGCCCGAAGTGAAGCTAGGATCGAGGATGGAATAACAAAAACATCGGAATTGTTCGGTCTCACCGGAACTTATTCCTATTCCGGATCGGGGGACTTCTATACTTCCGTAAGCTCGGGCGCTCCGCAATCGCCCTCGATCCTGGGGACGGTGTCCGCCAGCTGGGATCTTAATTTCGATTCGCAGTATTTGGAGAACGTGATCGTTACGGTTTCTTCGATGAATCCCGGTGGGATAGGCGGCTCGACCGGCTTTACCGCTAATTTGGTAAACGTGCCATTTTCTGACCTTCCCCAGGATGGGAATGCTATTTTTAATCCTCCCGTTGATAGCGGTCTTCCCGAGCTCAGCGCGGAGATCACGTTCAAAAATGTGAACGGTCAGATCGCGCAGCAGGGCGAAATCTCGGTGAATTATGCCGACGCACCGCTTCAAAATGTAGGAAACGGCAGTTTTACTGCTGCCGCGTCCGCTAGTGCCAGCTGATTTGAAATAAAAAAAACCGGTGACAGTCACCTGGAAGGGGACAGGCATTCATTAAATGCTTGTCCTTTTTCAATCCGAGGGAAATTCTATGAAAAAAAATCTTGTTTTAACGTTGGCGGTTTTAGCCGGTTTGTTCTTCGTAATGCCCGGGAGTCCGTTCGCGGCGGAAACGCCGGTGCAAGCCGGTGTCGCAGCAGCGGTGAGAGGCGAAGTCAAGGCGACGACACCTCCGGCCACGGATGCTCATCTGCTCAAAAGCGGGGACAAAGTGTTCATGGGTGACAAGATCGAGACGGGGGCGGATGGTCAGCTGCAGGTCATGCTCTTGGACCAGACGGTCTTCACTCTCGGATCTTTAAGCGCGATCATGGTCGATGAATTTGTGTATGATCCGGCCAATGATGACGGCAAGGTGAAGGCAAGTGTGATGAAGGGGATCTTCCGTGTCGTGTCCGGAAAGGTGGCGCATAAAAAACCGGAGAACATGTCGGTCGATCTTCCGGCCGGGTCCATCGGTTTTCGCGGTACCAATGTGGCCGGGATCATCGATGGGCAAAAAACAACCGTCGTTCTGCTCGGTCCCGTGGGTATGGGGCGTATTTATGTGACCAATGTTGTGAATGGCGAGATCGTGGGTGTGGATATCGATCAAGCCGGGAACGCGACCATCGTGGACGGGCCCAACAGCGCGCCTGTTCCTGTGTTCCAGGTCTCAGAAGCAGACCTCAACCGGATCGCCGGAGCATTAAGCCAGCAGGCGACGGGCGCCGGAACAGAGACTACCGGAGTGGATACGAGCACTGCTTCTTTGCCGAAGGCGCAAGTGGATACGCAGGCCTTGATGGACCTTCTTAATAATGTGGATGACCTGAATCAAACAAGCGTGCTTGGCGCTCAAAACGCGGCGCAGGAAGCCGCGAAAAGCGAGCGCACAGATTCCAGCAGTTCTGAAGGCGGTAGCCACTCGATTGGCTATTAACTT
Organism: uncultured bacterium; assembly: GCA_964585045.1. Classification (GTDB taxonomy): domain Bacteria; phylum Omnitrophota; class Omnitrophia; order Omnitrophales; family Aquincolibacteriaceae; genus Aquincolibacterium. The sequence continues at coordinate 4,302 of CAZPCF010000048.1, read as the reverse complement.
TCAAAAAAACCGGTGACAATCACCCGGAAGGGGACAGGCATTCATTAAATGCTTGTCCTTTTTCAATCCGAGGGGAATTCTATGAAAAAAAATCTTATTTTGACGTCGGTGGTTTTAGCCGGTTTGTTTTTCGTAATGCCCGATAGTTCGTTTGCGGCAGGGTCAATTCAAGCCGGTGTCGCGGCGGCGGTGAAGGGCGAGGTCAAGGTCACGACGCCCCCGGCCACGGCCGCTCATCTTCTGAAAAGTGGGGAAAAGGTGTTTATGGGGGACAAGATCGAGACAGGAACGGATGGCCAGCTCCAGATCCTGCTTTTGGATCAGACATTCGTTACGCTTGGATCTTCAAGCGAGATCACGGTCGATGAATTCGTGTATGATCCGGCGAATGATGACGGCAAGGTGAAGGCAAGCGTGATAAAAGGGATTTTCCGCATTGTGTCCGGAAGGATCGCACACAAGAAGCCGGAGCATATGAGCGTAGATCTCCCCGCCGGATCGATCGGGTTCCGAGGAACGATCGTTGTGGGCAAATCGGAAGGAATGCGGTCCCTGGTCGTCCTTTTGGGGCCTTCGGAAGCTGAAGGGACCAACCCCGGGCGCATTTTTGTCAGCAATACCGTTAACGGCGAAGAAGTGGGGGTGGAGATCGACCAGAAAGGTTACGGAACGGTTATCGAGGGTCTGAACACCGCTCCGGTCCCGGCCTTCAAAATACCCGAAGATAAGCTTTCCCTGATTACCGGCGCTTTGAACGGCCCCGGCATCGGAAAAGGCCAGGGCTCTTCGGGACAGGCGGGAGTTGCCCCCTCCGCAACTTTTGATCCCCAGGACGAACCCCAGACATTATCCATGATGTCGAAGATGGATGAATATGCTCAAAGGGCCGCCCAAGGCGGTATGCTGACTCCGCCCCAGCCGGTTGTTCCAACGGTCATAGGTGGCGGTCGCGATGATGATAATCAAAGGAACAAGAATTCTTAAAAGCGGTGCAGGCTATTTTGACCCGGCGGTGGTGACGCCGTCCCAGTTGGGGACCGGGGGATTGATCTTGTAGGAGAGAATGCGTGAGACATAAAGTTCGTAAAGCACGCCAAGATCGATGCCAGGCAGAGTCATGCGGCGGCAAGTCTCAAGGGTCCCTTCAGCTTCGTCCCACCGTTGATCCCTGTAGGATGCGAGCATTTTTTCGAAATGCCCGCGGACCTCTCTAAAGAGAGGCTGGTTTTCCAACCTCGCATCTCCCAAAAGAGCAAAGATCTTGACGGGCTTCGTCTTTCCCTTAACGCGAATGAGATCGACCTCAAGAGTTGCGAATTCCTGCGTCCCGGAGAGGGTGTTCTGGCCCACAACGGTAGTGACACCGTAATTTTTGGAAAGTCCCTCGATCCTGGAAGCCAGGTTCACTTCATCTCCGAGTGCCGTATAGTCAAAACGCTGTTCAGAGCCCATGTTGCCGACGCAGGCGTTCCCGGTGTTAATGCCGATCCCGACGCGTATCGTTTCAAAGCCCGGCGTGGTCCTGAGGAATTTCTGCATGGCCAGGGCCGATGCGCACGCATGGAGTGCGTGATCCTTATCTTCGAACGGTGCGTTCCAGAAGGCCATGATGCAATCGCCCATATACTTGTCGATCGTACCGCCGCGTTGAAGAATGATATCGGTCATTGGCGTGAGGAAGCCGTTCATGAACTGGGTGAGTTCTTCCGGAGTGAGTTTTTCCGCGATCCCGGTGAAATTACGTATATCCATGAAGAGGAACGTCATGGGGCGTATTTCGCCGCCGAGCTTTAGCTGTTTCGGATTCTTGGCGAGTTTTTCAACAAGGGCGGGGGAGAGGTAACGGCCGAAAGCGCCGCGGATCTGGCTCCGTTCGGTTTCGGTCCGGAGAAAGTTCATAAAAGAAGAGGTCAGATAAATGAGCGCTATCACAAAGGACGGGAACACGGGGTCGGTCAATAAGTGCCAACGGGTGAACGCGAACCAGGATAGGGTGAAGGCGAAGGCGATCGCGGCGAGACCGATCAAGGCGCAACGCACGGCGCCGGCCCGCGGCAGGATCAGGATCAGTAGAAGTCCCAAAAGCACGAGGTAACTGAATTCCGCGCCTTCGGCCCAGTCGGGGCGTATCAGGTAATCACCCAGGAGCAGTTGCTCGACAATCTGGGCGTGGACTTCAACCCCGGAGGCCCGGGGATTCAGCGGCATGGCGCGAAGATCTTTGAGGGCCATAGCGCTTGAGCCGATGAAAAGGATCTTGCCCGCCGTGTCTTTCAGTATTGTGTCATCCGAGAGGATCTTCCACGCCGGAATGAACCGCTCGGATCTGTATCCGGTATCATAGAGCCAGATCCTGCCGTGGGCGTCCGTGGGGAATTCCAGAAGACCTACCTTGATCTTGACGAGGCCGGTTTTTTCACCGAAGGAGGCTTCATCGCGGGTTCCCGCCAGGGTGATCTTGTAAGTGGAGGCATCTTGGAAAACGCGCAAGGTCTCAAGGACGAGGGACGGATAAAGGGTGTCATTCAGGCGGAAAATGGATGGGGCTCGGCGGACGATGGTGTCCCGCTCGATGCCCATATTGAAACAACCGCCTCCGGATTCCGCCTTTTCCAGGACCGGAAGATTGACGACCGCGCCTTTTAAAACAGGTCCAATGTAATCAATGGCCCGGTCTTTGCCCGAACCGTGTTCAAGGAATCCGGCTTTCAGAGCCGGGACCTTTGCGTTGGGTTCGGTCGTCAGTCCGAAGGAAAGGACCACGGGGGCTTTGGCAATGGCTTCCGCGAATACCTTGTCGTGATCCGGGACCATGGCGAGCTGAGCGCGTAAAAGGTCACTGGTCGTGTCTTTTCCCCATAAGGAGAGAATGTTCTCCGGGGAAGTGCGGTCGGGTTCGGAAAAGACCCCGTCAAAAGCGATGACTGCGGCGTCACCCGAAGCGAGGCGGGAAACGAGTTTCGCGAAGATCGTCCGGGGCCACGGCCACTGCCCGATCTTTTCGAGACTTTCGTCATCGATGTCAATGATGCGCACGGGCGTATCCTGATAAACGCGCGGCTTGATCATTTGAAAAACGTCGAAGACCTTGGCCCGGAAAGATTCGATCCGGGACGGAAAACTGTGTTGGAGGGCGAGCACGGCAAAAAGGATCAACGCGGGGATGATATAAGAGAGCGCTTTTCGCATGAGGGGATTATAGAAAGAATCCCCGCCGCCGACAAACCTTTTTGTGCTGCGGGATGCATCTCATTCTAACTTTCAGTACTTATCCACGAGAAAGCTTCGGGCTTGAGCCTCGTCATCACTCGGGAATCCCCGGCGTGAATTCCCTCGTTCGCCCTCCAGGACTCGCTCCTTCTCTTCGAGAAGTCCCTGCCCGCTCGTCCTTCCAGCGCGCCTCGTCTCAATCCCTTCGCCTTCTCTTGAACTGTGCAGAGGTGGGAAGTGTGGGAAGCCACGCTAAGGAGGCCGAGTGCCAAGGTTTTAAAAACGAGGCCGACGCTCGCGAGTGAAGCCATGCCTCGGTGGGGCATGGCGAACGTTGGCGAAACATACTTCCCGCCGAAATGCACTGAGATTGCTCCCGGCACAAAAAACCCATGATTATTTCCAGGAAATGGATAAACTATCCTTGTCTTTGATTCATTTCTTAAATGGTGACCAGGATTGCCCCAATTTCATCCTTGATGAAATTGATAAGTATTGGGACTATCCTTGTTTCGAGCCTCATTTCTTAAGGGCTAAAAAAAGAGGGAGCCGCAGTTGAAAAATATCAAGATCACGCTTAGTGAAAAGGACATGCCGAAGCAGTGGTACAACATGGCCGCGGACCTGCCGACCCCGATGCAGCCGCCGCTTGGGCCGGACGGTCGGCCCATCTCTCCGGACATGCTCGAGAAAGTGTTCCCCGGAAATCTGATCGAGCAGGAGATGAGCACTAAGCGGTGGATCGATATCCCGGAAGAGATCCTGGAGATGCTTTACCGCTGGCGCCCCGCACCCCTCAGGCGGGCGGTCTATCTTGAAAAATACCTGAAAACCCCCGCGCGTATTTATTATAAGGATGAAAGTGTCAGCCCTGCCGGCAGCCACAAGCCCAACACCGCCGTGGCGCAGGCCTGGTATAACAAACAATTCGGTATCAAAAAGCTCACGACCGAGACCGGCGCCGGGCAATGGGGAAGCGCGATCGCATTTGCCTCCCAGCTTCTGGGCCTCGAGTGCAAGGTGTTCATGGTCCGCGTTAGCTTTGATCAGAAACCGTTCAGAAAAGCGATGATGGAGGTGTGGGGCGCAAAG
>CAZPCF010000047.1:0-10661 GCA_964585045.1 uncultured bacterium | reverse complement strand
TTGGGAGTCCGATTACGAAGCAGGGATGAAGCCGTATACCCTGATCAATATCGAAGGGGTTTATCACCTTGTCACGCCGATGGGCGAGATATTCTGGGGACAGTCCAACACGTCTCCGAAGGTTTCTTTCGGGACTCAGAGCACGTCGGCTGAGGATACCCGGAAGCTGGCGGGCATCGTAGCCGCTTTGATGATCCGTGCGCGTCGTGAAGTGGCGCCGCAGGCTCCCAAGTTCCATCCCCTGGAAACCTCGGAATTGTTTAAGGCCTGGCTGCCCGAGACGCACAGAATTTCTTACGCGGATTGGACAAAAATAAATGAAGGCGCATCAGAAAAAATGTATGAGACGTGGTTGAGCGATGGTTTAGAAGGCAATATTCTCGCCGTCTATCCGACCGTGGAATCCGCACTTTCCGAATTCGCCGCACGTTCAGAGAACCGTATGGATATTGGGAAGGCGATGCTGACGGCGGTTGCTGCGACCGTGGGGCTTTGGGCGATCGCGCAGCTTTCGGATATGGCCAAATTAATACTGGGTTTGGCAGCTTTTGCCGGGATGAGCAGTTTTTGGAGTGTCCGTTATTTTAGTTTCAGGCAAGAGGACATGGCTAATCGTTACCCCAAAGCAACCGATCTGATCCGGCAGAAGGTTCTGGGGATCATGTCGGCCGAGCCCCATTTTTCGGGATACAGACTTGACCGGATCGATTGGAAAAAAATAAACAGAGATCTTGTGGATCTCAGCTCGTTAGAGTCTTTGCTTGAGCACGGGAGTCCGCATATTTTTAGTGATAATAAGACCGAGCTCGTCCGGGATGACCGGAGAGGCGCCGTTGCGGTTTTCCCGGCACAGGCCGTTCATGACCGAGTGAAGACGAGAGGCGAGGAGATCAGTGGAGCGTCCCGGAGTTTCCTAGAGGCTTCGCGCGAACGTTACAAACTCCAGCTTTCAACACGTTCGGAAATTCGTCAAGGTGATGACCAGGAACTCGCGGACCTTTTGTCCCGGCGTGATGATTTCATGAAAAGTGAAAAACATACCGTACGGGTTGCGTTAGAACTCGATCAAATTCAGGCAAAGATCGACGCGATCTTGATTGCGAAAAAATCTGCCGGTCGTGCCGTTGGTTCGACAGGCTCACCATCAGCCTCGAGTTTTAGTCGAAGGGCCGAATTGCGCGAAAAAGAAGCGGAAGAAGTGATCGACCGGGAGATCGTTCCGAAGCTTCTTGAGAGGGCGCTGGTTCACGAGAACCTTAAGGGCAGGCCCGTTCCGACGGACGCGGATACGCTTACCCTGATGAAAAAAAGCCTTCATGGACAGGCGATCGCGATGTATGGTGCGTTCTTCAGGGAACGCGCTGTTGTCTCCCCGCAAGGCGTGAGCCCGCTTGATCTTCTGAAATTCTTCTATGGAATTGCGCCGCAGGGAACGAAGTCCGAACAGGCCAGGGTCATGATGCTTTATGCAGCGTATTTATCGCGTGACGCGAAGCGGTTCATGACATTAGCAGCGGCTATTCCTGAAAAGCGGTCGACTGGGGTGACGCAGGCGGCCTGGGAACTTTTTGCGGAGACTTTTACGCCTCAACTTAAAGCACTTCTGAATATTCCCGCTCACTTGCCACAAGATGTTCTGGCTAAGAACTTTGCGACGGTCCCCGCCACCGCACTACCGGAAATCGAAGGAGCAAGAACAGGAGAGATACAAGAGAATACCTTTGTTTTGGCGAATCTTCTTGCCAACATGATTATCTTCAATGCGGCAGGACAAAGAAACTATCAGCGCGACCTCGAGAACGAAGCCGAGTTATTGCTTTCTGTCATTAAGGAGACGGACATCATTTCAGAGAACGCAAGCCGGCCTTCCTCCGCAGTTCGTTTTGAAACTAGAACGATCCATGCATCAACTTCGGATGAAGTCGATAAAGCAAAGATCGTAGGCGTAAACAACGAAGGGAAGCAATGGCTCGAGGTCCCTGTTATGTTTGGCGGGTCTGCGGATAACGCCGTGGTAGCCTTATCAAGAGCGCTTCCTCCGGAATCCCGTGCTCTTGCTTTCACGCAGAACGCCCGGGCTCTTCTGGTTCGGAACCAGGCTGAAAATATTCTGTCAGAAAAGGTCATCGCGATCATGTTCGCGAATTCCAACGCTCTTCGGGACAAACAGATCCTGATCCAGTTCGATCAGGGAAAAGAGGCTGTGGCGGATCTCAAAGTTTTACAACCGGAATTTTTCCAAGGCGTTACCGTTGCGACCCATCCGGGTTCAACACAATGGAACAGGGTTACAAGCAGTGCGGAATATGATCAAAAATATGGGGAAGTGGCGATCGATCTCCGCTCCGCCGCCACGGCGAAGCCGGGCGAGCCTCGCCGAAGCGAAATCCGCTCCGGGCGGGAAGTACGCTCTGCAGCCAAAACGGAAATGCCATTGGGATCTATAGCGGCTTCCTTGGCGCAAACGATTGTGACAGAATTCGGAAAACAGCACGGACTTACCACCATGGGGCTGGAGTGGACCGTGGCTCCTAAGAGCGGGAGAGCGCGCTCGGAGTCGCTTCCTTTTACAACACAAGAAATTGAGCAAGGTGCCAGCAGGCTTATTCCAAAAATCCTTGAAAAGCTTCGATTGTTTGAAGCTCAAAACGACAGGGTACGCCGGACCGGACTTGTTTTTACTTCCAGCCGCTCGGAAACCCGCTTCACAAAGCCGGAGCGAAGCTCGTCTGAAGTGCAGGCGGCGGCGCGTGCGGGGGCCCAGCAAGTTGCATTTGATGAGACCTTGCCCGTGGAGGTGAGAGTTCAGTTTGTGCGTGATGCTTTCAGAGCGGAACGCGCCGAAGGCACTGTGCCACAAACGGTGGCGATTCCTGAAGCAGCGACGATGACGTCTGTCGTGGATGTGGAAAAATCTGGTACGGAGTCCGGGGTACGGGGTACGGTGGAAGCATCCATTACACGTGACGCCGTACGCGTAACGCCGTACACGATTTATGATGACGTGCAATACGATGAAACCGTGGTCGAGAGGATCACGCGCTGGTTCCGGGCCGGGATCCTGCCTTTGCGAGTGGCATTGTCTGTTTCTTCCCAGAAGGCGCTGGCGCTTCTGGAACATCTTGGCATTCGCGTTACGAATGCAGCAGAAGCTGCTTTGGCCGCACAAAATGCCGTGACTTGGGTGTCGAAGCCTGAAACTTTGAACCCGGCGAAGATCAAGGCTGCCCGCGCGGTATTCGGCGAAACGTTTATCAAGGTGTCTGATGTTTTCATCTTAGGATCTGAGTTTGCTTTCGATCGCGGAGCGATCGCGGTGATGCGGACCATTTTTGGTGATGTTCCGATCGCTGTGCTTGTGCGCGATCAGAAGGACCGCGATTTCATTCAAAAGTTCAATCAGCAACTTATGGCGGCGAACCGGCCGGAGATCCTGATGGCCGGCAGCGTGGAAGAAGCACAGGCTTTTATGCATGAGGAAACAGTGCGGCTGCGTGCTTCGGGCGTGACTTCCATTAAGGTCAAGGCCTTGGTGGCTGCGAGCGAACCCATGGCGGTCGCCTTGAAAGAAAGAATACCGGACACGATGTTCGTCACGGACGCCATGTTCGGAGGCTTCCTCAATCAAGCGGGCGTGGGCATCAGTAAATTAGTGGCCGACATCCGGGCCGAGTTCGCGTTCCGGAAATCCGCGTAACACGCGTACGGTGTAAAGCGTACGGCGTTATGTGTGCCAAGTCCTTCGCCGTACTCCGTACGTCTTCCGCGGTACATACTGCGTACTAAGTCCTTTCCATTCCGCTGCTTCATTGCTAAAATACCTTCCTCGTTCGTAACCTGTTGAGTAAAGGGGAGATAGCGGTGTTTCCATCCGTCAAAGAACAACTCGAAGTTTTCAAAGAAAACCTCGTCGAGCTTATTTCCGAGCGCGAGCTGATTGCGAAGCTCGAGGCTTCCCTCAAGGAGAAACGTCCTCTTCGTGTCAAATATGGGGCGGATCCTTCGGCTCCCGATCTTCATCTCGGCCATACCGTCCCGCTTCGCAAACTTCGCCAGCTTCAGGATTTGGGGCACATCGTGGTTTTCATTATCGGCGATTTTACCGCACGCATCGGGGACCCTTCCGGAAAATCCGAAACGCGTCCCATGCTGACCGAGGAACAGGTCAGTGCCAACGCCAAAAGCTATCAGGAACAGGTGTTCCGCATTCTCGACAAGAAGAAGACCGAGGTGCGCTATAACTCCGAATGGCTGGGGACGATGAGTTCCGCCGATTTCCTGAAACTGACGGCGCAATACACGGTGGCGCGGATCCTCGAGCGCGACGATTTTTCAAAGCGTTATAAGGCAGGGGAACCCATCGCGGTCGTGGAACTCCTTTATCCCTTGATGCAGGGGCATGATTCCGTGGAGATCGAGTCCGATATCGAGATCGGCGGGACCGATCAAAAGTTCAATCTACTGGTCGGGCGCGAGCTCCAAAAGACCGACGGCCAGGAGCCGCAGGTTGTGATCACGCTTCCCTTGATCGAAGGGACGGATGGCGTCCAGAAGATGTCGAAAAGTCTTGGGAATCATATTGCTCTTAAAGACTCTCCCCGGGAGATGTTCGGCAAGGTGATGTCGATCCCGGATACGATCATGGAACGGTACTACCGCTACGCGGCCGCGCTTTCTCCCGAAGAGATCGAAGCAGTCTTGAGAGATCTAAAAAGCGGCAAGCTTCATCCCCGTGATGCCAAGGCACAGCTCGCGGAACGGATCGTCTCCCTTTTTCATTCTGAGGCGGAAGGAAAAAAATCGCGCGAAGAATTCGACGAGATCTTCAAGAACAAAGGGATCCCGGACGAGGTCCCCACCGTCAAGATCGGTCAAAAAACGATCGATATCGTGAGCCTTTTGGTCGAAGCACAGCTCGTGACGAGCAAATCCGAAGCCCGCCGTCTCATGGAACAGGGTGGGGTGAAGATCGGTCATGAGAAGATCACGGACCCGAAAGCGGTCATTACGATCGGAGCGCCCTTTGTCCTGCAATGCGGGAAACGGAAATTCGCTAAAATAGTACTTAGCACATAGCATATGGTGCATGGAGAGGAGAAATGATGAGCGCGGGTTTTTACCATGTACTAAGTACCAGGTACCCAGTACTGTTCTTCGATGAATAGCCCCGACTCCCCTAATTCTATCCGGTTCGACAATGTTTCCAAAAAATACGGTGCTTTTTACGCGCTCCGCGATGTTTCCTTTGAAGTCAAGGAAGGGGAGATCGTCGGATTCCTGGGGCCGAACGGTGCGGGCAAGACGACGGCCATGCGTATTCTTTCCGGATTTTTCCCTCCCACCAGCGGCCATGTATTTGTTTGCGGCATGGACATGTCCAAAAATCCCCACAGGGCGAAACGGGCCATCGGCTATCTTCCGGAGATTGTGAGCCTCTATCCGGATATGAAGGTGATCGAATATTTGCGGTTCGTCGCAAGGCTCAAAGGCGTGCCGGCGCATGAACTGCGCGGACATATCCGGAGCAAAATGTCGTTCTGTGGCCTGCTCGATTCCGGGCATCGTTTGATCGGGCGGCTTTCCAAAGGCTACCGGCAGCGCGTCGGGCTTGCGCAGGCCCTTGTGGGCGATCCGCCGGTCCTGGTTCTGGATGAGCCGACGACCGGGTTGGATCCGACACAGATCAAAGAAATTCGTGAGTTGATCCGTGCCCTGAGTCAGAACCGTGCTGTGATCCTTTCGACGCACATCCTGCCTGAGATCTCAATGCTTTGCAGTCGCGTCATGATGATCAATCAAGGGCAGATCCTGGCGAGCGGGACCGTCCCAGAGCTTGCCTCATGCCTGAAGGATCGTGAGGCGATCCATATCAAGATCAAGGATAAAAGGGATCAAGAGCGCGCGCTCAAGATCCTGGGTTCGATCCCGGGCGTGGAAGCCTTGAAGATCGCGGAGGAAGTAAGAGGCGAAACTTTTATTTCTCTCGAGACTTCACCGGAGCAGGACCTGCGGCCCCGCATTATGAAGCTTTTTGTGGAGAAGGGTATTTCTCTCGCGGAGATCCAGCGCCTGCAGTTGTCGCTCGAGGATATTTTTCTCGGACTTTTGAAAAACGGGAAGTTGGGGAGACGTTTTCCATGAGAAAGATACTAACGATCGCGCGAAAGGAGTTCAGCAGCTGCTTTCATTCCTGGCTGGGGGTGTTGATGGCGGCACTTTTCTTCCTGATCTCGGGGATCTTTTTTGTGATCCTGGTGCTGGGCTATTCAAGGATCTCCATGAACCCGCAGCAGTACGGGCTTTCGAATTTCTCGGGGATCAATCAAACGCAGTATGTCTTCGGGTCTTTTTTTTCAAACCTGAACATCATGCTCCTTTTCTTGGTACCGATCCTGACGATGCGTTCCTTTTCGGAAGAAAAACGGCAGGAAACGCTGGAGCTCCTCTTCACCTATCCTTTGTCCGATTATGAGATCGTAGCCGGTAAGCAGCTGGGGATCCTCTTGTTTTTTGGGGCGCTTCTCCTGCCCCTTTCCGGGTATTTGGCAGTGTTCCACTGGATCGGCGGGGAATTTGAATGGGGACCGGTGTTGCTCGGATTCCTCGGGTTCTGGCTTTTGGGGACGGCGTACCTGGCGGCGGGGGTCTTTATTTCAAGCCTGACCAAGAGTCCGATCATCAGCGCGCTCGGAACCTTCAGTATACTGCTTGTGTTCTGGATCTTTGACCGGGTGGATGATGTCGCAACAGGGCCCTGGGCGCGTATCTTTTCCGAGCTTTCACCTCTGGCTCATTACAAGAATTTCACGCTCGGGATCTTGGACGTCCAGGATGTGGTTTATTTCGGGTTCTTTTTCTTCTATTTCCTTTTCTTGACGCTCCGTTCGATCGAAACAAGGAACTGGAAAAGCTGAATGATCCTATGAAACAATTCTTTCTGAAGTTCCAGCTCTTATTTGAAGCCGTGATCCTTTTGGCGACGCTCACGCTGGTCTATGTGGTGATCCAGCCGTTCCATGAGCGGTGGGACATGACCCGCGACAAGATCTATTCGCTTCCGCGGGCGACCACCGGAGTTCTGCGTGACCTGAAAGATCGCAAGATCGAACTGCTTCTCTTCTTTTCGCAAGATGATCCCGCCAGGCAGGGGCTGGAGGTCTTCCTCAAAGAATGCGGCCAGCATCATCCTGACTTCCATTACGATTTCTATGATCCGAACCGGAGGCCGCAGCTTGCGCGCAAGTTCAATGTTTCGGTCGCCAAAACGGTCATCTTCCGCTCCGGGGACCGCGAAGAGCGTTTGGTCGGGCCGACCGAAGAGGCCTTTACGAACGCGTTCCTGAGGCTTCTCCATCCCAAAGATCTTGATGTCTGTTTTGTAACGGGGCATGGAGAGGTTGAGCTCAGTGATGATGCGACGGGCGGGTATCTCCGTTTCAGAGACACACTTCAGGGGTATAACGCCAAGGTCCATGGGATCGTGCTCGCGCGCGACCACGTCCCGGACGCTTGTCAGGTTGTTGTTGTGGGAGGTCCACGGTGGGATCTGACGGCCGAAGAGTTCGCGGATCTGGATAAGGCTTTTCAAAAAGGGAAAGGCGTTCTGCTTTTGATCGATCCTATGGATCCGGGTGCGGGCAGCGCGTTCTCAGAGTTCGCCAAAAAGTACGGTGTGGCGCTCGGACAGAACGTGATTGTAGACAAGGTCAGTCGCATGGTGGGCGGGGATTTTTTGATGCCGCTTGTCAGCCGGTATCTGGTGACGCATCCGGTCACGAAGATCATGAAACAAGCGACTTTTTTTCCGCTGGTGCGCACGGTCCAGCCTTCGACAGACGTGGCGCCGGGGCTTGACGTGACCCCGCTGGCCATGACCAGCGAGGGGAGTTGGGCAGAAACAGACCTTCCGGACTTGGAGAATGGGAGTGCAGCCTTTGACATAAAAACGGATATCGCAGGTCCTTTACCGGTCGCGGCGGCCGTCGAGAAAAAGCAGGAGGACGGATATAGAAAGAAGGACGAAGAAAGACAGAATGAAGGAAACAGTGTGAAAGATGATGGGAAAGCCCAAACGACATCCTCCATCCAACATCCTCCATCCTCCGGCCCTCTTTTGGGCCGGATGATCTTCGTGGGGGATGGGGATTTTCTGACGAACGGGTACCTGGACCTTTCCGGGAACAAGGAGCTGGGACTGAATATGATCCGATGGCTCGCCAATGATGATCGTTTTATGGATGTGAAACGTCCGGAACTTCGTTTTAAGCCGCTCTTGCTCGATGTGCCGCACCGGACCCAGCTGATAATCCTTTTGATCGGCATCTACCCATTGGCGTTCTTCATGCTTGGTGGAGCCTACCTTGTGATCCGTTTCAGGACGTCATGATTCTCATCAATTTAAAACTCAAGGTAATCATGACAGTCCAAGTCGCCCTTAATAAAAATAAGATCAAGACTTGGACGTCATGAAGCTCGTCCGAACGATCGTTTTTGTCCTTCTTTTCGCCGCTGTCGTGGCGATCTATCTTTTCCAAGTACGCCTCGGCAAACAGGCTCTTACGATCATTCCGGACGAAGTAAATCGAACGGTTGCGATCTCTAAGAACGATCCGATCGATCGCGTGGAGTTGCGCGACAACGTTCAAAAGACGCAGATCACGCTTCGAAGAGAGAGGAACGGAACATGGGCCCTCGAGCGGCCGGTCCACTACCCGGCGGAAGACGGGATCGCGGAAGGATTTGTGATCGCGGCCAGGATGGCGTCCCAACAACCGCGATTGCGGGCTGAAAAAGAATGGGGGGAGTACGGGCTCGCAAAGCCGGAGTTCGAGATCCTGTTCGGTCTTCCGGAAAAAAAGGTGGCGACACTTCTGATCGGCTCTCAGGTGCCTATTGGGAATGCGGTTTTTGCCCGATGGGCGGAGGAACGTGGATTTTTTCTTCTACCTGCGGAAATGAAAGCGATGTTCCGTCAAAGCGTCTATGGGCTTCGGCAAAAACAACTGTTCCGTGCTCCGGCCGACAAGGTCCGGAAGATCTATGTGGAAATGGGGGAACACAGTTATCAATGGAAAAAAGACGGTGACCAATGGTATTGGCTTGAGCCCGTAGAAAGATTCGGCCAGAAGGTTCCGCCTGAACGTATGAGCGCCGTGCTAAAAGGCCTCCAAAGCCTCAATGCGAGAGAATTCCAGGACAACAACAAAAAGTCCAAAGCCGAGCTCGGGTTCTTTATGATCCACGATTGTATCTGGGTCGAATCCGAAGGCGGCCCGCCCGCGATTCAGGGCGAAGCGCACCCATCTTTGCAGGGCAGCAAAAGAGAAACGTTTTATTTCGGGAATGAAGTTCCAGAGAAAAATGCCTATTACGGATTTCTCGAAGGCGAGGATGTGGTTTTTTTAGTGGATCGTGCGAACGTGGTAGGTTTTCTTGATCTCATGCAGAAGGTACAGGCGGAAGAGCCGAAACTTGAGACGAAAGATCTGAACCTTAAGCCCGCAGCCGATGGCCAATAGCCAATAGCCAATAGCTTTAAGCTATCTGCTATAAGCTATAGGCTGAACGGAACAATGAAAGTAATGACTATAAAAACGAGTATTCAAAATCTAAAACGGTCCATCTGCGCAATAGCAGAAAAGGCGGGACGTGGTCCGGAAGATGTCCGGCTTGTCCTCGTGACAAAGACCGTCGAACCTCAGTTCGTCCTGGAGGCCTATCAGACGGGCGAGAGGGACTTCGGAGAGAACCGTGTCCAGGAGTGGCAGGCAAAAAAGGACACGCTCCCGCAGGACATCCGCTGGCATCTGATCGGGCATCTGCAAACGAACAAAGTAAAGTATGTGATCGGTCCGGTTGCCCTCATCCATTCATTGGACCGGCTCGAGCTTGCGGATGCGATCGAGAAACAAGCAAAGGCTAAAGGGATCGCCGAAGTGCCGTGCCTCGTGCAGGTGAATATGTCCGGAGAAGAAAGTAAGTTCGGTCTTGATCCCGCTCACGTCGAGGATTTTGTGAAACGGATGCCCTTAAGACCTTCGATCAAGATCCGTGGACTTATGAGCATTGGTCCGCTGACGGAAGATGAGGGAAAGATCCGCGAGTGTTTTCAAAAGACACGGGAGCTTTGGGAACACCTGAAAAGAAAATTTCCTCAGTATGACTGGGATGTTCTTTCCATGGGGATGTCTGACGACTATCGGATCGCTATCGAGGAAGGTTCCAATATGCTTAGGATCGGTTCACTGATTTTTGGCAAAAGGGGCTAGTCGGTCAGACCCCGCACTCCGCAGGATTTTTTTAAAAGAATTCTTATTCGCCGGGGGGCGGGGTTCAATTCGTAATATCACTTATCTCATCTTTGGTTCGATAAGTGATTTACTTATTGAAGAAGGCGCAAATATGCTTAGAATTGGCTCTTTGGTCTTTCCGAGGGAAGTCAAAAATGAAGAAACTAGGAAGTAAGAAGGTCGGCGTTGTCGGCGTGGGGAACATGGGTGCTTCGATCCTGGAAGGTGTGCTTACTAGGCGGCTCACAACTCCTTCCCGCGTATGGGTTTATGACAAGGCCGTGAATAAGGCCCGATCTTTTGCCTGCCGGTATCATGTGCGCCGGGCGTCTTCGGTCGCGGAATTGCTGAAAAAAACAGATGCGGTATTGT